>JAEZYO010000415.1 GCA_023419055.1 Pseudomonadota bacterium
CGCGGAACCTGGGCGCGCACCAGCGCGGCGAGCTCGCGCGGCGCAGGGGCCGGCGGACGCTCGCCGGCCGGCGGCTGCTCCTCCGGCGCGCGCTCCGGATCGAACGGCAACGGCGGGATGCCCTCGGCGCGCACCTCGTCGAGCGAGCGCAGGATCTCCGCCTGGAAGGCGTCCCAGCCGAGCTTCTTCACGAGGTACTTCATCCGCGCCGCGTTCCGGTTCTTCCGTTCGCCGAGCCGGTGGAAGACCCGCACCACCGCCTCCGCCACCGCCAGGAGCTCGCCCGCGGGCACGAACGGGAGGAGCTGCCGGCCCGAGACCTGGAAGGTGGCCGTGCCGCCGCCGAGACGCACGTCGAAGCCGCGCCGCCCGCCCTCCCGCCGGGCGAAGAAGCCGATGTCGTGGATGGCCGCCGCCGCGTGGTCCTCGGCGCAGCCCTCGAAGGCGATCTTGAACTTGCGCGGGAGCGAGGAGGCGAGCGGGTGCCGGAGGAACCAGCGGGTGAGCGCCTCCCCGTACGGCGAGGTGTCGAAGATCTCGTCCGGCGAGGCGCCGCCGAACGGGCAGGCGGTGACGTTCCGGACCGCGTTTCCACAGGCCTCGCGCGAGGTGATGCCGACCTCGGCCAGGCGGGCGAGCGCCCGCTCCGCGCCGCGACCGGAGACGAAGTGGAGCTGCAGGTTCTGCCGGGTGCTCACGTGGCCGAAGCCGCGCGAGTGCGCCTCCGCGACCTCGCCGAGGACCTCGAGCTGCTCGGCGGTGACCCGCCCCTGCGGCAGCTTGGAGCGGAGCATGTAGAGATCGCCGCCCTGCCGGATCTCGTAGGTGCCGTAGAGGAGGCGGAACGCCTTCCACTCGTCGGGGCCGATCTCGCCCCGCTCCCAGCGCTCGAGCTCGCGCACGAAGGCCTCGACGTCGCGCGGGTCGGAGAAGCGGAGCGGCGGGGCGCCCTGCGGCGCCGCGGCGCTGGGAGTGGACATGGGGAGGTCGCTCATGGGTCTCTCGTGTGGACCGTCAGTGAATGTTGGCAGCCGCGGCAGGCGCGGAGCGCGCCGCTGCGGCGAGCGAGACGACCGGCCCCACGACGATCGTGCCGGGCGCGCGGCCGCCGTCGAGCGGGGCCGAGGGGAGCTCGGCGATCGTGCCCGTCCAGGTGGACGCCTCCGGCGTGGAGGCCCCGAGGACCGCCGCGGCCGGCGTGGCCGCGGGCCAGCCCGCCTCGCGCAGCACCTCGACGAGCCGCGCGCGGGTGCCGAGCCCCATGAGCACGACGAGCGTGGCCGCGCCGGGCCGGAGCCCGGAGATCACCGGTCGGTACGCCTCCTCCGCGTGCCCGGAGACGACCGTGAACCCCGCGGCGAGGCCGCGGTGGGTGAGCGGGATGCCGGCGAGCGCCGGCGCCGCCAGCGCCGACGAGAGGCCGGGGACGACCTCGTGCGGGATCCCGGCCTCGGCGAGCGCGAGGACCTCCTCGCCGCCGCGCCCGAAGACGAACGGGTCGCCCGCCTTGAGCCGGACCACGCGCTTCCCTGCGCGCGCCGCCTGGACGAGGATGCGCTGGATGGTCTCCTGCTTCACGCTGGGGCGGCCGGCGCGCTTGCCGACGAAGAAGCAGTGCGCGCGGCGTGCGTGGCGGAGCACGTCGCCGGAGACGAGGGCGTCGTAGAGCACGAGGTCCGCCTCCTCGAGCCGCCGGACAGCCTTCAAGGTGAGGAGCTCGGGATCACCGGGGCCCGCGCCGACGAGGGAGACGAAGCCCTGAAGGCTCCGTTCGTCCTGAGCGTAGCGGCCGCCTCCCGCGGCCCCGGAGTCGAAGGACGAGCCGGGGTGCACCTCCCCGTACAGCTCGTTCAAGGCACGCAAGAGCAGCGGCCGGCGCTCGCCCATCGGCACCTTCTCCGCCTTCCACCCCGCCCGCAGCGACTCCGCGCGCTCCACCCAGACGTCGAGCTGCTCGGGCAGGAGCGCCTCGATCCCCTCGCGCACGAGCCCTGCCAGCGCCGGCGCCCGGCCTCCGGTCGAGATGGCGATCGTCGCGCTCCCGCGGCGCACCACGCCGCCCGCATACGCGCTCGCGCTCGCGGGATCGTCCACCGCGTTCACGAAGATGCGGCGCCGCGCGGCCTCCTCGGCCACCGCCCGGTTCACCTCGGGTGTCGCCGCGGCCACGACCAGCCAGGCGCCCTCGAGGTCCTCGGGGACGAACGCGCGCCGCTCCACCCGGACGCCGCTCCAGGCGATCTCCGGCCGGATCTCCGGGGCGACCACGCGGACGTCGGCGCCGGCGCGCCGCAGCGGCTCGATCTTGGACGCCGCCATCGGGCCCCCGCCCACCACGAGCACGCGCCGGCCGGCGAGCTTCAAGAAGAGCGGGAGCAGGTCCGGTTGGGCGTCGGGCGGCGGAATGTTCTCGGGCACGTCGTCCTCCGCGGTGGCGGGCCGGGGCTCGCCCGACGGTAGACACCCATCTTGTATAACGGACGCCGCTCTGTCAACTATGGCGGATGTTCATCCGCCGTCATCCCCAGGGGCGCTCCGCAGGCCTTTCTGGGGCGTCTTTTCCCGTGCGCTCGCTTCTCCGCTAAAACAGATTCTTCCTTCACCCCGACCGGTGCCCCGCATGTCCGACGACGCCCACCACGATCCCGACGCCTCCGGAGCCGCCCCCTACCACTTCACCGTCGTCCCGCCGGGCACCCCCGCACGCGTGGGATGGGCCGAGCGCGGCGCGCTCGTCCCCTCGGCGCACCCGGCCACGCAGTGCGTGCACGCCGGCGTCCAGCCCGATCCCGCGTACGGCGCGGTGATCCCGCCCGTCTACCTCTCCTCCACCTTCGCGTTCCGCGACATCTGCACCACCGTCGGCTACGACTACACGCGGAGCGGAAACCCGACGCGGACCGCGGAGGAGGAGGCCATCGCGCTCCTCGAGGGCGGGAGCGGAGCCGCCTGCACCAGCACCGGCATGAGCGCCGTGCTGCTCGCGCTCAACCTCCTCCCGCAGGGGAGCCGCCTCCTCTGCACGGTGGACTGCTACGGCGGGACCTTCCGCACCCTCGAGCACGCCCGGGGCGCGTACGGCCTCAAGACGACCTACCTCGACCTCGCCGACCTCGCCGCCGTCCGCGGCGCGCTCGAGGAGGGGGTGCAGATGGTCTGGATCGAGAGCCCCTCGAACCCGCTCCTCCGGCTCACCGACATCCGCGCCGTCGCCGACCTCGCGCACGCGCGCGGAGCGCTCGTCGTCGTGGACAACACCTTCCTTTCGCCGATCCTCCAGCGCCCCTTCGAGCACGGCGCGGACCTCGTCGTCCACTCGACCACCAAGTACCTGAACGGCCACAGCGACGTGGTGGGCGGCGCGGTGGTGGCGGCGCCCGGCCAGCCCGCGCTGCTCCAGCGCATCCAGGCCATGAACAACGTCCTCGGCACCTCGCAGAGCCCGCACGACGCCTTCCTCGTGCTCCGCGGGTTGAAGACGCTCCTCATCCGGATGCGCGCGCACGAGGCCGGCGCGCAGGCGGTCGCGGCCTGGCTCTCCCGCCACCCCCAGGTCTCGCGCGTCCACTACCCCGGCCTCGAGACCCACCCGCAGCACGCCCTCGCGCGCCGCCAGCAGCGCGGGTTCGGCGCGATGCTCTCCTTCGAGCTCAGGGACGGCACCCGCGCGCGCGTGGATCACGTGCTCCGCACGCTGCGCTGGTTCACCCTCGCCGAGAGCCTCGGCGGCGTCGAGAGCCTCGTCGCGCACCCCGCCTCGATGACCCACGCGTCCATGACCCCCGACGCGCGCCGCCGGGCCGGGATCACGGATGGTGTGATCCGGCTCTCGATCGGGATCGAGGACCCGGCCGATCTGATCGTGGATCTGGAGCGGGCGCTGGGGGGGCTGCCGGGGTAGCCCTGCGCGTCAGCACCTCAGCGAGATGCCACTGGGCGCAGGCAGGAGCGCTCACCGCCGCCGAAGCGCTCGGGATGCGAGCGCAGCTACATAGCCCGGGTCCTCCGCCTTGCCGCTGAGTATCGCCTCCGCGTAGTGCGCGGACATGGCCTTCGGATCGAGCCCCTTCGCGAGCTCGATCTCTCTCTTCGCCTCCTCGGCCCGCCCGAGCTTCGCGAGGATCACCGCGAGCCCGCCGTGGCTCTCGCTGAAGTTCCGATCGATCTCCAGGGCCCGCTCGAACGAACGCTGGGCATCCGGAAGCCGGCCCATCCCGAACAAGCACCAGCCCCACGCGATCCACGTTCCGATGTGCTCGGGCATCGTGGCGACCGCCTTCCGGAACGCCACGTCGGCGCCCGGAAGATCGCGCGACATGACACGCGCCAAGGCGACGCCGGACCAGCAGCGGCCATCGTCGGGGTTCTGCTCCAGGGCTCGCTGGAACCAGCCCACCGCGTCTTCGGGATCCTGGCCGGCGAGCGCCAGAGTCCCCTTGGTCGCCAGGGCTTCCATCTGGTCGGGCCGCACCCGAAGTGCGGCATCCGACCAGAGCCGAGCTTCGTCCACGCGCTCCTCGTCGGCGGCCATGATGCTCGCAACCCCGAATGCCTCCGGAGGGACGGGATACTGGCCGACTCGCGCGCGGAATCGCTCGAGAGCGGCGGATGTGCGATCGAGCCGATGCTGGCACCTCAGCCAGAGCACCCACGCCACGGACGCGTCCGGGTCGTCGACCGCGAGCAGCGGCTCGAGCACCTGGCTCGCAGCATCGACGTGCCCCTGCCGGAAGAGCGCGAAGGCGAGATTGTTGAGAATGGCCGGTGCGCGAAACCCACTCGCGACGAGTCCCTCGAAGGCGCGCTGGGCAGCGGCGTACTGCTTCGAGCCGAGCAGGAGGACGCCCCATCGGTGCTGCCAGGGAGCGCTGTCCGGGTGGTTCTCCAGGGCTCGCTTCACCTCCGCCTCGGCGATGTCGAGGGCGCCGGCGGCGAGTGCGGCATCGAACAGGTCCGCGCGCAGGTCCCAGTTCTCGGGATCCTCGGCCACACGTCCAAGGAGGAGCTGCAGGTTTCGCTGGATCGCTGCAGTGTCGACCGTCATCGGCTTCTCCGATCAGGCGCTCACCGACCTAATACACGAGGTCGCAGCCGGTTGCCTTCGAGATGAGGGCGCGCAACCGCACGATGGCTTGGCGATGGAGCTGGGAGACGCGCGCTGGGCTCACCCCGAGCTCCTCTGCGATCTGCTCGAACCGCTTCGCCTTCCCGTAGTGCAGGTCGATGGTGCTCCGCTCCGACGCGGGCAAACGCTCCACCATGTCCCGCACCTGCTGTTGTACCTGTCTCAGCTCGACCAGCGCGTAGGGATCGGTCAGGCACTCCTCGCGGCTATCGGTGCTCAGGCCGATGGCGTCGAGGATGAAGCCGAGCGCGACGCTGACTCCGATCTCACCGAGCTGACCCAGGAGCTCCTCGCCCTGCGAAAGCCCGGTTTCGGGGAGAAGCGAGGCGATGCGCTCCGACTCGAGCCTCTGGCGCGTGGCCGCCTGCTCATGGTGCTCCGTCATGTGAGCAAGACCGCTCAGGATGGCACCTCGGATACGAGGACCGGCGTACGTCTCGAACTTGGCGCCGCGCGCGGGGTCGTAGCGATCGACCGCTTCGAGAAGGCCGACCAGGGCGAACTGGGAGAAGTCCTCGAAGGGGACCTCGTTGCGGGTGCTTCGCCGGTACACGGTGGCGGCGATCGTCTTGGCGAAGCGCTGGTACCGCTCCACGAGCGCGAGCCGTGCTCCCGGGTCCCCGCCGCTCCGCCATACCGCCCATAGCTCGGGTTCGCTCTGCGTGGTCCGAACGGGATCGGGTTCTACGGCGGGCGAGGCGTTCGTATCCGGAAGCGCGCCGGCCACGACCACACTCGGCGGGCGGTACGGCTCCCAGTCGTCGCTCACGGGCAAGGGCATCGCAGCACACCGAAGCGTCAGTGAAAGGAGCCCACGAGCGCCTTCACGAGCAGGCTCCACCCGTCCACGAGCACGAACATCAGGATCTTGAGCGGCAGGCTCACGGCCACCGGGGGCATCATCATCATCCCGAGCGCCATCAGGATGGTCGAGACCACCAGATCGATGAGGAGGAACGGCAGGAGCACGACGAAGCCGATCTGGAACGCTGCCCGCAGCTCCGACAGCATGTAGGCGGGGATCAGCTGTGCGTTGCTGATGTCCTCCATGCCCCGCGGCGCTTCGGCCTTCGACAGCTCGACCATCAGCGCAAGATCCTCCTCGCGCGTTTGTCGCACCAGGTACTCCCGCAGCGGTGCCATGCCCTTCTCGTAACCCACCTGCATCGAGACCTTCCCGGACATGAACGGCTGGAGCGATTCGCGATTCATCCGCTCCAGCACCGGTGAGACCGTGAAGAGGGTCAGGAACAGCGAGAGCCCGATGAGCACGGTGTTCGGTGGGGTCTCGTTCGTCCCGAGCCCGTGCCGGAGCATCGAGAGGACGATGATGATGCGAAGGAACGGGGTGAGACACACGATCAGAGCAGGGAGGATGGCCAGGAGCGTGAGCCCCAGGACGACCCGTAGCGCCTGCGACGTCTCGCCCTCCGTGGGTGCGCCGAGCCGTGCAGACGCGGAAGGCGGCGCGGCGCCATGCGTTCCACGCACGGAGGCAACGGCGTCTTGCGCGAGGCGCCGCTCGTCGTCGGCCGTGGCTGGACCGGGAGCCCCGAGCAGCGCGCTGACTGCGAGCGCGATGAGAACGCCTCTCGTGGCGGTCACGGCTTCCCCTCCGCCGGCGCGATCGCCGCCTCGTCGCCGGGCGGGCTCGCGGCGTTCCGCTCGCCGAGCAGCACCACGCCTTGATCGCTGCAGCCCACCAGCAACTCGCGGCCGTCCCACTGAACCACGTGGACGGTGGAGCGAGGCGTGAGCCGCAGGGAGTGGAGGAGGCGAACTCCGTCCGGCCGGACCGCTGGCCTGAACCAGCGGCTCAGGAGATTGCTCCCCTTCGATCCCTGCAGAGGCGACGCACCGAGCGGGACGCGGTACTTGCGGACGACGACCACGGCAATGATCGCCAGCATCGCCGTGAGCACCAGTGCCCGGGCCGGAGAACGGTCCTCGGTGGTCGTCGCGCCGTCTCGGCGGACCGGGATCGACTCCGGAATGTGAACCTGGGCGGCCGGTACGGGAGCTGAGCTCGCGTAAGGGACTGAAGGCGCGCCGGCGCACACCAGCGCCAAGGCCAGGAGACCCGCGAAGCGCGCTCCATTCTGTTTGCTGGACGGCATCCGCTCGCCTCACCCCTTGGTGCGGCTGGCGATCGGGAGGTCGAGCGAGACCGGTAGCTCGGTGATGCGCACGCCGAACCGATCCTCGACCGCAACGAGCGTGCCGCGCGCCACCACCTGCCCGTCCAGCAGCACGTCCACGGGCTGGTCCACCATCGCGTCCAGCTTCACGACCTGCTCGGCCTTCGCATCGAGGAGCTCACCCACCGTCACCTCGGCCGAGCCCACGCAGACGGTCAGCTTCACGCGCACGCCGCGGAGAGGATTGGCGAGATCTCCAGGGGAGACCACCGAGGCCGCGGCCCCCTGCGGACGAGCACCTCCGAGGTCAGCCATGGCCAGCGGCTGCACCACCGCCGGAGATCCGTTCTGCTGGTCTTCGTTTTCCACGTGACTCACCCTCCGGCGCTCCGCTGAACTCGTTGCTGCGATCTCGAGTCCGCGAGCTCGATGGCGCGCGACTCGCCCAGGCGACCCAGATGCGCACTGCAGAGCAGGGAGGCCCCCGCGTCCTCCTCGGCCCGAACCGACACGAGCAACGGCTGCTCGAGGACGTGCGTGGTACCGAGGACGTACCCCGCTTGAAGGTGCGTCAGCGCTCCGAGCTCCACCTCGAAGGGCTCGAGCTCGATCCGCAGCTTCACGCGGCGGTTCGAGAGGACCTTCCAGAGCGGCTGGAGACCCTGACCGCGGCCCGGCGCCGGCCTCGTTGACGGAGGTACGAGGCGCTCGATCGCGTCCGCGGAAAGAAGGACTCGGATCTCGGCTTCCCACCAGGGAAGCGTCGCCACGAGCGCTCCCGACCACGGCGCGAGCGTTGACTCCGGCGAGGCCGGGGCGGGCCATGGGCTCGGCGGGCCACCTTGCGGTTTCGGGACGACGGAATGGAGCCGCTGAAGGAGGTCGCACCACGCCGCCTCCACGACCTCGCTCGCCGCCAGGGAGGAAGGCACCTCCCCCTCCCCGAAGAGCGCGAGCGCGAGCTCCGATCGAGCCAGTGCCGCCCCCGACAACCCGCGGGCGCTACCTGCCACGAGCCACCACGCTCCCGGCGCCCCTGCCAGTTCCTGCCATTGCGCCGCGGGCGCACCTGCCTCCTGCTCCGGGGAGCCACACCGGACCTCGAGGCGCCCGAGACGGTCGGCCGGATCGACTCCCCAGGCCTCCTGCCAGAGCCGAACGGCCGCTGCCAGCCGCTCCGCAACGACGGACCGCTCCGAGGGCTCCCGCCACCGGAGCGGCCGGGTACGGGCGCGAGAGTCCTCGAGGGACAGGATGGTCGCCGAGAGGCTCACTTGCCCTTCATCCCGAAGAGCTCGGCCAGCATCTCATTGGCAGTGGACACGACCTGGGACGAGGCCTGGTAGCCGCGCTGCATGATCACGAGGTCGCTGAACTGCGAGGAGAGATCGACGTTCGACATCTCGATCTGCGACGAGCGGATCGATCCGAAGCCGTTGTCGTTCGCATACCCGACGACCCAGGAACGTTGATCCACCACCTCGAACCGATTGTTGCCGACCGCCCGGATCGAGTCGATCGACTCGAACCTCCCCATCGCCAGCCGGATGTGCGGGCGCCCATCTTGACCGTCCGAGCGCACCGTCTGGCCGTTGGAGTACTTGAGCACGAGGGTCCCGCTCTCGTCGAAGCTCCACTCCGTGAGCCTGCCGGACGAATGTCCGTTCTGGGTCGCCATCGCGAGGTTGAAGGTGCCCAGCTCGCAAGTCACGTTCCGTGTGAAGTCGAACACGATGGGTATCGTCTGGCCGCCCGCTACTGGATAGTCGAGCGTGAACTCCCCGGTCGTCGGTACGCCGTTGGTCCCGAAGACGATCGGATGCGAGTCACCGATCGGGTTCCCGTCTTCTGCCCGAACGGTCACGTTCCAGGAGCTCGGGTTCCCGGCGACCGCCTCGAAGCGGACCGAGAGCGTGCGCGCGCTCCCCGCCGGATCGTAGATCGTGACGTTCTGGACGGTGGCCCCGTTCGATCCGAGAACGATGTTCCCGCCGAACGTCACCCGGGTGGTCGCGGTTGCGATCTGTGTCCGGAGGTCGGCGATGCTGACCGGACCGATCGCGCCGTCCGTCCCGAACGCCATCACCTGCTCCTCAGCGGCGGAGCTGGTCACGAGGACCCCGTCCTCGTTGAACTTGAATTGACCGTCGCGCGTGTACCGGATCGTACCGTCCGCGTCCCGGACCATGAAGAGGCCGAGCCCGTTCACGGCGAGGTCGAGTACGTTGTTCGTCCGCTGGAACTGGCCCTGCTCGAACGAGAGCACGGTCCCGAGGGTGTTGAGTCCGAGCCCGTAGCTCCCGAACCCGCCGCTTCCCGGCCCGCTCAGACCACCGCCCGAGGCGTACATGTCGGCGAAGAGCAGCGAGGAGCCCTTGAACCCGGGCGTGTTCAGGTTCGCGGTGTTGTTGGCGATGAGCTTGAGCCCGCGCGAGTAGCCGTTCAGCCCGGAGAGCGCGACGTAGATGGAGTCGATCATTGTGTGATCCTCGCCTGGGCTAGGGTCCCCTGACCCCGGTGACCTGACCGAGGTCGACGTTGTCCACGGCGTCCGCAGCGGCGGGCAGCACGGTGAGCTTCGGTGTGCTCCCGGAGAGAGCAAGCGCGATGACCGTTCCCGTCACCGGGCCCGCCGGCGTCGTGATGTCGACGGTGCGGCCGAGCAGCCCGACGGACTGGAACGCGGATTGATTCGTGAGGAGGGTCTGGATGTTCGTGTTGAGCTCCTGCGTCTGCTGGAGCGTCGTGAACTGGGCGATCTGCGCCATGAACTCCTGGTTGTCCATGGGCTTCATCGGATCCTGGAAGGTGAGCTGTGTGAGCAACACCTTGAGGAAGTCCTCGATCGTGAGGTTGGCGGAGGACGAGGCCGCGGAAACGCTGGTGGCTGCTCCGATGCTCATGGGATCTCCTCAGGCAGGCGACGAGGCGTTGAAGGCGCGCCCATCTCGTCGAAGACGGTGCGCCCGTTGCAGACGAAGGTGAGAAGGCGAGTGCCGCGCAGCTCGGCGCGGCGTCGCGCCTCCGCGACCAAGGGCTCCACGACGCCAGCAAGGCTGCCCGCGCGGCCGAGATCCAGGCCCAGCCAGATGCGGAGCCCTGCCTCCGACCACTCGGCGTGCCAGCGGATGGGCTCGGCGGCGCTCTCGCCCGAACCACCACGGAGGAGGATCGGCGCGGCTTCATCGCCGGAACGCACGCCCGGTCCTTCGTCCGGCGCGAGCGGCTCCGCTCCCTCCGCAGAAAGCGACCACGCCGGACAGAAAGCCGTCGGCGCCGTCGGCGGCACCGGGACGCTCGGCACCGCGGAGTGCCCGCAGGAGTCGTTCATCTGCATCGCGCGAAGCAGCTCGCCGAGGCCGAGCAGGAGCGACCTGGATGGCGACCCGGACGCGGAGAGCTCCCGAGCATCGAGCGCGGGCTCGAGTGCCTGGTGTGCGGTCCCCCCGATCATGGCGGCGGTGAGCGGGCTCCGTCGGAGGGCGGCAGGGTGTTCAATCTGCGGCTCGCCGCGGCGCGATCCACCGCGAGAGGCATGATCGCCCTCGCCGCCTGGTTGCCGTTCCGCGCGACCGCGATGCGAACCCTCGGGCGGCCGGCCCGGCGCGAAGCTCCGGCCTGGAGCCGGTCCTTGACGTGCGTCCCGCGCCGACGAGTGCCGGGTATCCCGGCTGCCTTCCAGTGCGTTCTCCAGCGCCAGTCGCCAGGCGCGACCCACGCCCTCGGCATCCTGATCACGGCTCGCGATTCCCTCGGAGACCGCGACGCCGATGCGGAGCAGCCCGACGGGCGGCGCGCTCATGGCTCTCCTCCCCCGGCATCGGTTGCACATTGACGGCGCGTGAGCCAGTCGCGGTCGGAGTCCGAGGCGAGCCGCGCCTCCTCGTCCTGCCGATACTCCGCGACGCACTCCTCCCGATGACGCTCGATCACGTCCAGCTTCTGCTGATGCGCCAGGCACTCCGCCCGGACGCGATCCCGGTTCTCGCGAAGCGTCGCCACCTGCGCCTCGCCCGCCTCGATGGCCTCGCGGATCAGGACGAGGAAGCCGATGGCATGACGATGGCGGGAGGGATCCATGCGGTCGAGGAGCATCCTCGCTGCCCGAACCGTCTCGCTCCGGAGCTGCTCGCGCAGCCGCTCCACGGCGTTCTCGGCCTCCGCGAGGGCCTGCTGCGCCCTTCCCAGCTCCGCCTGGAGGGCATCGAGCTTCCACTGCCGCTGGCGACGGAGCGGCTCCAGCGCGTACTCGAACCGACGAAGGTCCACGCTCACGGCGACCTCCTGGTGTTCGGTCCGTTGCCCCGAGGTGGCGCGCCGCGCGCGCTCCCGCGCGGATCGGCCGGCGTGCCCGCTCGACCCGGAGCCGCAGCCTCGGGCGGCGGCTGCAGCGCTGCTGCAAGCTCGGCGAGCGCGTCCGCCCTGGGGATTCCGCCCGTGGACTGTCGCAGCCACGCCTGCAGCTTCGGCTTGCGGAGGAGCGCGGCGTCGAGCTCGGGGTTCGATCCGCGCTCGTACGCCCCGAGCTCCACCATCTGCCGGTTTCGATCGAGCAGCGCGAGCAGGTGAATGCTCTGGGAGACGAGGGCGCGCTCCGCGTCGTTGGTCAGATCCGGGAGGAGGCGGCTCGCGCTCTTCAGGACGTCGATGGCCGGATACTGTCCCTGATGCGCGATCTGGCGCGAGAGGACGATGTGGCCATCGAGGATGGCCCGAAGCGCGTCGGAGATCGGCTCGTTGAGATCGTCGCCTTCGACCAGGACGGTCAAGAGCGCGGTGATGGAGCCGCCGCTCGGCGCCGTCCCACACCGCTCGCAGAGTTCCGGCAATTCCGCGAACACGGAGGGTGTGTAGCCGCGGGCCGTGGGCGGCTCGCCCGCCGAGAGCCCGACCTCCCGCCGCGCCATCGCGAACCGGGTGATCGAGTCCATGGTGAGGAGAACGTGCTTCCCTCGCTCGCGCAGCTCCTCCGCGACCGCGAGGGCGGCGTGGGCGGCCCGGATCCGGGACAGCGCCGGCTGGTCCGCGGTCGCCACCACGACGACGGACCTGCGGAGGCCTTCCTGCCCGAGGTGCTTGTCGATGAACTCCCGCACCTCGCGTCCTCGCTCGCCGATGAGGGCGATGACGTTCGCGTCGGCCTTCGCGTGCCGCGCGATCATCCCGAGCAGCGTGCTCTTGCCGACGCCGCTCCCGGAGAAGATGCCCACGCGCTGGCCGCGACCCACCGTCAGCAGCGAATCGATGGACCGGATCCCGGTCTCGAGCACCTGACGGATCCGGGGCCGCTCCATCGGATTCATCGGCGTGCCGCGCAGCGCCCGGTGCTGCGCGCAGACCGGGCGCGGGCCACCGTCGAGCGGGCGTCCGAACCCGTCGATCACGCGTCCGATGAGCGGATCTCCCACACCGATGCTCGAGTGGTCGCCGAGCGCGACGACGACGCTTCCGGCCGACAGCCCCTTGGCGCTCCCGTACGGCATGAGCGTCACGCGACCGGCCTGGATCCCGACCACCTCGGCCAGCACCGGCGCGGCGCCGGCGCTCTCGGCTTGAGGCTCCAGCTCACCTGCGCCCGAGGCACGCAGCGCCTCGTCCGGAGGCGGCGGCTCCTCGCCCGGCGCCACGATCGCACACAGCTCTCCGACGTGGCTGCGGGGGCCGTCGGCCTCGATCGCGAGCCCGTGCAGCTTCCGTACGGAACCGAGGCGGCGGTTCAGCTCCGCGTGACGCACGGCCTCGGCGAGAGCTCCCAGCCTGCTCACGGCTTGCCCTCCCGCTCCGGTCCCTGGGGCGATCGAGGAGCGACCGGCTCCTGGACACCCGACCTCCCCAGGAGCCGCTGCAAGGCGGTGAGCTGCGTCTCGAGCCGCGCGTCCAGCGAACCCTCCGCCGAGCGCACGAAACATCCGCCGAGCTTCACCCGTTCGTCGGCCACCCAGTGGACCGCCCCGGCGGAAGCGTGTTGCCGGAGCCAGGCGGCCAGGAGCGGATCTGCCTCGAGCCGGGCGAGATCGCGCGGATGGACATGGATCGCGATCTGCCCGAGCCCGAACGCCGACGGCCCGGTCTCCCGGATCGCCTGACGGACGTGGTGCGCGACGCCTTCGAGCGTGACCAGCTCGTCGCCGAGGATCCGGCAGATCGCGGCATGGCACAGCGCGACCATGTCGTCCTCGACCTGCTCCAGGCGGTGAAGGAGCTCGGCGGGAAGCGAAGCCAGGAGCTGGTCGAGCTGCGCGATGCGGGTGGCGGCGGCCTCCTGCGCGGCATGCGCTTCGCGCTCGACGAGCTGACGACCGGCCGCCTTGCCTTCCTCGAGGCCGCGCTGCCGGCCTTCCGCGAGGCCCTGCTCGAACGCCTGGCGCTGGATGGCCAGCAGCTCCTCTTGCACCTTCACGCGTTGGGCGGCTTCGGCCTCGGCGACGCCCATCCGGTAGCCCTCTTCGAAGGTCCGGGTCGCCTCGGAGACGACGGGGCTCGCCGCTTTCCCGTTCGCGGCCGAGGGAGATGGCGGCGGCGGGAGGCTCGCGGACGTGGCCGCGTCCACGCTCCCATTCTGCGGCTGCCGGGCCGACTGCGCCGGCGAAGCCCCCCGCGGCCCGAGCGTACGCGGCCGAGGATCGAGGACCACGTCCTGGAAGACGTTCCCGCAGCCGCTCCGCGCTCGCCCCAGGACGCTCACCGCCGCGCCCCCTTGCGCAGGAACGAGAGGAGACGCGACCGCGCCGGAACGCGTTTGCTGGTCACGGTGGCGGAGAGCCGCCGGGCCACCACCTCGACGATGCTCGTGCGGAGCGCCGGCCCGGGAAGCGGCGCGTGCTCGAGCGCAAACTCGACGCGGCGGCGGGAGCTCTGTCCCAACCGGCGCAGCAAGGCTTCGCTCCAGGGCCACTCCTCGATCCGGAGCAGGATCCCCACGAGGTGGGCGGGCTCGTCCCGGAGCACCGCAGCGAGCGCATTCGGATCCGCCGCTCGCAGCACCTGTTCCGCTGCGGGGGTGGGCTGCGGCCCCACCGCTTCCTCGAGGAGCGCGCGATCCGGAGGAAGTCCCAGGCTCTCCAGCTCGGAGAGGAGCGGGACCAGCCGCGCCCGCTCCCTCGATGGGAGCTGCGACAGCAGCCACTCCCGGTCACGCGGCGGCATGGCGTGCAGGCAGAGCGCCGCCTTCCGCAACGACGCGGGGACGTCGTCCGGAGGTGCCGGGCGCGGAGCCGGGTTGTTCGCCGCAGGGCTCATCGAGGGGCCGCTCCTCCGTGGGCCGTACCGGATCGCAACCAGGCCTGCACGCGGTCGAGCGCGGCCTTCCGCTCGGCTTCGGTCATCGGCGCCACGGTCTGTGCGCGGCCGCGGCGCCGGCGAAGCGCGCCGCCCACGATGAGCAACACCACGATCGTGGCCAGCACGGCGGCCCCGACGGCGACCGCGACCGGAGCGCGAGGAGGGAGCGACTTCCCCGCCCGTGGCGTCTCGTCAGGATGCCCGACCGACGCCTCGGGCAAGGTCGGACCCTCACCCTCGCCCTCGCCCTCGACCGCCGCCTGCACAGGCTTCACGAGCGTGTCGATCGACTGGACGACGACCGTGTCACCCCGATCGAAGACCGCGCCGACGCTTGCCGCGACGAGCTTGCGGATCTGCTCCTGTTGCGCGGCATCCAGGGGCTTCTTCACGACCGCGACCACCTGGAGTCGGCGGATGTTCCCCGGTTGACCCACCACCTGCTCCACGCGACGCCCGACGGCGTACTCGACCTCGCGCTGCGAGCTCCCGCTCTGCGCCGCGGGCCCTGCACCGAGGCTCGCCTGCGTCGCCAGAGCACCGCCCACCTCACGCACGGTTTCGCGCTCCCGGACCACGACACCCGTCTGCACCCTGCCCGGCGCGCCCGGAGCGGCGACGACCTCCTCGCTCGTGGTCTGGACGCGGTCCATCTCCAGCGTGGCGTCCACCGTGGCGAGCGCCTCCCCCTTCCCGAGCGCACGATCGAGCACCTCGCCCGCCTTGCGCGTGAGGTAGATCTCCGTGTCGCGCTTCAGGTCGAGGCGGCCGGCGCCGACCTCCACATCTCCGTTTCCGGAGGGCCGGGAGAGCGCCACGCCGCTCTGGTCCACGATGGTCACGTCCTCGCTCGCGATGCCCGGAACCGCCGCCGCGACCAGCCGCTGGATGCCGGTCACCTGCGCATACGACAGCGCCTCGCCGGGCTTGAGGGTGAGCGTGATCGAGGCGGTACCCTTGTTCCGATCTCGCTTGAAGAGGCCCTGCTCCGGGAGCGCGAGCAGCACCCGCACGTCGCGGACCTCGGACAGGGAGAGGATGGTCCGGGTCAGCTCTCCCTGCAGCGCGCGCTGGTAGTTGATCCGTTGCGCGAACTCCGTCATTCCGAAGTCGCTGTTGTTGAACAGCTCGAACCCGACGGCCCCATGGAGCGGCAGATCCTTCCCCATGACCTTGAGCCGCGTGCGGTACACGTCCTTTCGATCGACGAGGACCACCATGCCCCCGTCCTCGCCCTGGTCGTTCAGCTCGAACGGGATCTTCTGGCGCTCCAGCTCCGCCGTCACCGCGGCGGCGTCTCGAGGGCTGAGCCCGGCAAAGAGCACCTTGTAGTCCGTCCGCAAGAGCCACCAGGCCGCGACCGTCGTGGCCAGGACGATCGCCACCGCGCCGATGACGAGCCCGGCCCTCGCAGCCTTCCCCAGCCCTTTCCAGAACTCCCGCATGCTTCACCTCTGGCGCTCGATCACACCTGCATCTTCATGAGGTCCTGGTACGCCTCCAGGATCCGGTTCCGGACGTGCAGCATGAGCTCGAAGGAGAGCCGGCTCTCCTCCATGCGAACCATGATCTGGTGCAGGTTCTGGACGTTGCCGACCGCGAGCTCCTGCATGTCCGCCTGGGTGGCCAGGAGCTCCGTGTTGAGCTTCGAGAGGCCCTCCCCGACCATCGCCCCGAACGTCTGGCCCGGCGCGGGCGTCGCCTGGAGCTGCGCAGGGCCCTCGAGCGGTGCGGCGGCGGCCGTGGGCTGAACGCTCGCGAGCGCCTGGATCGCTTGCCAGTGCATCAGGCGCCTCCGATGTCGAGCGTCTTCAGGACGAGGGTGCGCGTGACGTTCATCGCCGCCACGTTGGCCTCGTACGCCCGGATCGCGCTCATCAGGGTGATCATCTCGGTCGCCGAGTTCACACCGGGATACGAGATGTCGCCGTTCTCGTCCGCGAAGGGATGGCCGGGATCGTGGACGATCCTGGGCGCCGCCCCCGTGGGCTCGACGCTCGCCTGGGGCAGGCCGACGCCGGCGAGCGCAACCTCCTCGAGCCCGTGGTCCACCTGATCGATGAAGCTCGCAAGGCTCACGCCCGGGCGCGCCATGACGCGCATGGGCCGGTACGCAGCGCCGTCCGTGGTCTGGATCGTGGTCGCATTCGCGAGGTTCAGCGCCGCGACCTCGACGCGGGTGCGCTCCACGTTCATCCCTGCTGCGCTGATGGCGAACAGCCTCTCGTGGTCCATGGCCGCCTCACTTCTTCCCGTCGCTCACCGCCGCAGCGAGGAGCGCGTAGTGCTTCGAGAGCGCCTTGAGGAGCGTCTGGTAGTGGGCCGCGTTCTGGGCCATGCCGGCCATCTCCAGGTCGAGCTGGACCTTGGGGAGGATCCCCCGCGCATCCGGCTCCGCGAGCTGCATCGACGGCGCCACCCCCTCGAGCACGCCCGCATCGATGCGGCCCTGGGCCCGCAGCATGGAGCGCGCGTCCTCGAGCTGCGCCTCGAAGCTGACCCGGAGCGGCACGAACCCCTCCGTGGTCGCGTTGGCGATGTTGGCGGCATGGGCCTGCTGCCGGAGGCTCGCCGCGTCGAGCGCCAGCGAGAGTGCGACCGTCGTGATGGCCTCGAGCCCTTCGGTCATGGAACCGATCCCTCCTGATGCGACACGCACGTCACTGGATCACCAGCTCGGCCCGGAGCGCGCCGGCCGCCTTGATGGCTTGCAGGATGGCGATGATGTCGCGCGAGCTCGTCTGGATGCGGGAGAGCGACTGCACCAGATCCGCGACCGTGTTGTTGTCCGGGCCGACGTAGCCCGGGCCGTTCGGCTCCGTCACCTCCACCTGCGTATTGGTGACCACCAGGCTCCGGACGCCCTCGGAGGTCTTCCAGGCGCCGACCGGCTGCGAGGCCGCGTTCTGCTCGGAGATGGTGACCTTGAGGTCGCCGTGCGAGATCGCCACCGGCGAGATCCGGACGTCTCCCCCCGCGACCACCGTCCCGGTCCGCTCGTTGATGACCACCCGGGCGCGCCGATCGGGCTCCACGGTCACGTTCTCGATCCGGGCGACGAAGCGCACGAGCCTGGCTCGATCGGCGGCCGGCACCTGGATGTCGATTCCCTGTGCGTCGCGGGCCTGCGCGAGCCCCGAGCCGAGCTGCGCATTGATGGCCTCGGCGATCCGCTCGGCGGTCGTGAAGTCCGGGTCCGCGAGCACGAACGTCAGGCTCTGATCCGGGCCGAGGACCTCCGTGTTCACCCCGACCTCCACCGTCGCGCCGCTGGGGATCGTGCCCACCGTCGGGTGGTTCTTCTGGACCACGTTCCCGTTGGCGTCGTAGCGGTATCCGCCCACCGACAGCGGGCCTTGCGCGAGGGCATAGACCTTCCCGTTGGCAGCCTTGAGGGGCGTGAGGAGCAGGCTCCCGCCGAGAAGGCTCCGGGCGTCACCTGCCGACGTGACCGCCACGTCGATGGTGTCTCCCTCCCGTGCGAAGGCGGGCAAGGAAGCGGAGACGAGCACGACGGCCACGTTCCGGCTCTGCACCTGCTCCGCCGGAACGGTCAGGTTGAACTGCGAGAGCACGTTCGAGAGCGTCTGACGGGTGGCGCGGTTCGTGGGCGCGTCCCCGGTCCCGGCGAGCCCGGTCACGATCCCATAGCCCACGAGCGCGTTCTCGCGCCACCCGCGGAGCTTGCCCAGGTCCTTCACCCGGACCTCGTCCGCGCCGGACGCAGGCAGCGCCGCCAGCGCGAGGGCCCCTGCGAGAGCCGGGAGCAGGGCGCGCACGCGGCGCTCGCTGTTTCGAGCGGCGTTCATCAGAACCCCAGGAAGTCCAGCAGCCAGCGCCACCAGGCGCGCTTGTTCCGGTCGCTCAGGTCCCCCTTCCCCGCGTACGTGAGCTTCGCGTCCGCGAGCCGGGTCGAGAGCACCGTGTTGTCCGCGGAGATGTCCTGCGGCCGGACTCGGCCCTCCACCCTCACCTTGTCGGTCTCCTTGTTCACCGTGAGGTTCTGCTCCCCCGCCACCTTGAGATCGCCATTGGGGAGCACCTCCTGGACGGAGACGGTGAGTGTCGCGAGAAGCCGGTTCGCCCGCTCGGTGGTGCCGCCGCCCTCGAACGTGCCGCCGACGTTCACGGTGCCGCTCACCGGCCTGCCGCCGTTGATCGCGGTCGTGCCCATGTCCGCCTGGATGGCGTTCCGGCGTTGCGTGCTCGTGTCGGTGCTCGTCCTCGCCGACGAGTTCTCGAACACGTGGATGGTGATCACGTCTCCCACGCGGAACGCCTTGTTGTCCGCGGTGAGCGGCCGGAACGTGCCCGCGTCGTACAGGCTCTCGGCCCGCGCGCCGCCGCTCGCGAGCGCTCCCGCCAGCGTGAGAACGAACATTGTTCGGCTCATCGCTCCACCTCCACGGAGTCCGGGCCTGTGATGCGCGCGAGGATGACCTTCCTCGACCCCGCGGCTCGCACGCGGACCGCCTGGCCCTCGCGCCCCTCCTCGAGCACCTCCACCCTGTGCTCGAGCGAGACGAGCCCCTCCTGCTCGCGCAACGTGGCCCAGCTCCCGCGCTGCAGCACGGCCGCGGGCCCGGAGCCGGCCCGGGTGTTACCGGCCGGACCCAGGACGTTCAGGTCGAAGGTGACGGGAACGGCGCGGACGAACCTGCCGTCCACCCACAGATCCACCCACACGGAGGGGCGGCGGGAGAGAAGGGATGCGCGTGGAAGCGACCGGACGCGGATCTCGAGAGTGCCCGCAGGGACGTTCACGTCCCGTGGGACGACCGGGGGGCGAATCTCGGCCCGGAGACCACCCGCGGCGAGCGTCTCGGAGAGGGCCCGCTCCGCACGCTCCGCGATGGTCGTCCCGGGCACGCTCTCGACGGCGGATCGGACCAGGGCGAACCGGGCGCCCGCCCACTCGATCTCGTCCGCCCCCAGCCCGGTCCTCGCGCGAACCCAGCGCAGGAGACGGTCGCGGTCGATGCGAATGGCAGTGCCGGTCCGCGGCGCGGCGCCCAGAGGGAGCTCCATCAGCCGCTCCAGCGTCGGCGCATCGCGCGTCGTCAGGATCGCGATGTCGCCCAGCCTCACGTGAGGCTTCGAGACGATCGCCTCGTTGCGCAGCTCGATCCGGACCGGCGTCCCCGCCGCGCGCGCAGCTCCGCCGATGCCCCAGGTCCCCAGGGCAACGCAGAGCGCAGGCAAACCGATGCCGATCCGTGAGCGCGGCAGGGTCATCGTGGCTCACCGCCGCAGCGCGTTGATGAAGCCCAGCATCTCGTCGGAGGCCTGGACCACCTTCACGTTCGCCTCGTACGCACGCTGGGCGATCATGAGGCTCACCATCTCGTCCACGAGCTTCACGTTCGAGCCCTCGAGGAAGCCCTGGGCCAGCGCGCCGACCGCGTCCTCGCCCGGGCGCGCCTGCATGGCTTCACCGGACGCCTCGGTCGCACGGAACTCGCTCGCGCCCAGCGGGGCGAGCGCGCCCGGGTTCGCGAAGCGCACGAGCTCGAGGCGCCCGATCTCCACGGGCGTCGCCTGGCGGGGGATGGTGACGGCCACGCGGCCGTCCGCGTCGATGACGATCCCGGTCGCGTCGGTCGGAATCGCGATCCCGGGGCGGAAGGCGTTCCCCGCCTCGTCGGCCAGGAGCCCGTCCGGATTCACCTTCAGGGTTCCGCCACGCGAGAACGCGCGCGAGCCGTCCGGCAGGACCACCTCCAGGAAGCCGTCCCCGCGGATGGCCACGTCGAAGGCCGAGTTGGTCTGCCGGAGATCGCCGACGTCGAACAGGCGCGCGAGGCTGGAGACGCCGACGCCCGAGCCCGCGCGCGCGGTTCCGAGAAGCCCCTCTCCCGTCTGCGCTCCGCCCGCGGGGCCGAGCTGCGCGGCCTCTCGCGTCACGAGGTCCGTGAACGTCACGCGTGCCTTCTTGAACCCCGGGGTGTTCACGTTCGCCAGGTTGTTGGCGATCGTGTCCACGTTGAGCTGCTGTGCCTGCATGCCCGTGGCAGCGATGTACAGCGCGTCGTTCATGGCGCTCCCCCCTCACTCCGCAGCACGACTCGACCGTTGCACGGCAAGGGAGATCCCTCGCCCGCGTACGCCTGGCTCGCGGACCTCATGACAGGTCCCCGAGCTTCCGGATCGAAGTCGATAGAAGATCATCATAGCCCTGAACGATCTTCTGCATCGACTCGAAATGCCGGGACGTCTGGATGAGCTGGATCATCTCCTGCAAGGAGCTGACGTTGGAGTTCTCGAGGGTGCCCTGCCGGATCAGCGTGCTCGGGTCGGCGTGAGCCGTGGCGCCTTGCGTCGGAACGAGCAGCCCGTCGCCAAGCTGACGCAACTGCGTGCCCTTCTCGAAGCGCACCACCCGGAGCTGCGCCACGTTCCCCAACGCGGAGGCATTCGACGCTGCGTCCGGCTCCGCGATTCTTCCACTCGCGTCGATGATCGGCGTTCGCGTGGTGAGCCGGATCTCCCCACCTACCCCGAGAACGGCGTACCCGGAGCCAGTGACGAGCCGGCCCTGCGCGTCGAGCGCGAAGGTCCCCTGCCGCGTGTACGCGGTGCCGGACGGAGTCGCCACCTCGAAGTAGCCCTCTCCCTCGAGCGCGAGGTCGAGTGGCTGGCCCGTCACCCGGAGCGTGCCAGGACGTCCGTCCACCAGGACCCGCAGCTCGCCCCGCAGCCCCTGAACCGCGGACGAGGCGGCTTCGGAGAGGACGACCGGGCTCCGGGCAGCGGCCGCCGCATCGATCGCCTCCGTGAACGGACGCGCGGTAGCGACCGCCCGCTTGTATCCAGGGGTGCTGGCGTTGGCCAGGTTCTGCGCGATGCGATCCAGCTGGCCCATGTCCTGGTGCATGCTGGCCAGCGCGATGGCGAACACTTCCGACATGGCTATCGTTCTCCCGCCGAGCAGCTCGTTCGGCTCATAGCGCCACCACTCCCCACGACTTCAGCTCCATGTTCTGCGGCACCTCCGCCATCGAGAGGATCCGGAGGTGCGGCATCACCCGCTCGGAAAGCGAGCGAATGTGCCGGCGCAGGTCGGGCGAGCAGAGCAGGACCGGGAGCATGTTGCTCTTCATCATCCGCTCCGACTGCTGCACGAGACGGCCCAGGAACTGCTCGGCCGTGGTCGGCTCGAGCACGAACGGCCTCGGCCCTCCCTCCGCGGTGCGCGCCGCCTGGAGGCTGTGCAGGAACTCGCTCTCGATGGCCGGGTCCAGGGTCATCACGTGGAGCGCGCTCGTCTCGCCGACGAGCCCCTGGCAGATCGCGCGACCGAGACGCTGCCGCACCGCCTCGGTGAGCTGGGCGGCGTCCTTCGTGTGCCGACCGGCGTCGGCCAGCGTCTCCAGGATGGCCTCGATGTTCCGGATGGAGACCTTCTCGCGGAGAAGGCCCTGGAGCACCTTCTGCACGTCGCTCACCGAGAGCACGGTCGGGATCAGCTCCTCGACGAGGCTCGGCTGCGTCTGCCGGACCCGCGCGAGGAGCCGGTCCGTCTCGGCCCGCGTGAGGAGGCTCGCGGCCTCCCGGTGCAGCACCTCGGTCAGGTGCGTGAGGAACACGGTCGGTGGATCCACGATCGTGTACTTCGCCGCGATCGCCGCCGCCCGCTGCCGCTCGTCGATCCAGAGCGCCGGCAGGCCATACGTCGGGTCGCGGGTGACCTCGCCGGGGATCGATCGCACGTCGCCGGCGGGGTGGATGGCGAGGAGGCGATCGACGCGGAGCATGCCCCGCGCGCACGACACGCCATCGAGCGCGATCTCGTACCGCTCGGGCGAGAGCCGGGGCGCATCCCGGAACCGCACCCGCGGGAGCACCATGCCGTACTCGAGCGCGTGCGACTTCCGGAACGCCGCGATCCGGTCCATGAACGGGCTTCCCGGCGCATCGACGAACGGGACGAGCTGGCTCCCGAGGTGGACCTCGATCGGCTCCACCGCCAGCGCCGCGTACGCGTCGTCCTCGCCCGCGGCACCGTCCGCCGCCTTCTTCGTTTCGGCCGCTTTCGAGGGGGCATCGCCGGCCTTGTGCGTCTTGCCGATCCGGTACACGAGGTACGCGACCGCGAGCACGCAGACCTCGAGCACGAGGGTCGGAGCTGCCGGGATCCCGGGGAGGAGGAGCAGCCCGCCGACGGCAGCCGCCACGAGCAGGAGGACCTTCGGGAACGAGGTCACCTGCCGGAGCGCCTCCTCGCTCAGGTTTGCGTCGGACGCGGAGCGGGTGACGATGATCCCCGTACCGACGGCGATCACGAGGGCCGGCACCTGGGTCACGATGCCGTCGCCGATGGTGAGGAGCGTGTACGTCCGGAGCGCCTCGTTCCACGGGAGGCCGTGCTGCATCACGCCGATGATGAGGCCGCCCACGATGTTGATGAGCAGGATGATGATGCCGGCGATGGCGTCGCCCTTCACGAACTTGCTGGCGCCGTCCATCGCGCCATAGAAGGCGGCCTCCTTCTCGAGGTTCTTCCGCCGCCGCTGGGCCTCGGCCTGGTCGATGAAGCCCATGTTGAGATCGGCGTCGATGCTCATCTGCTGGCCTGGCATGCTGTCGAGCGTGAATCGCGCCGCGACCTCGGAGACGCGCTGTGCGCCGCTCGTCACCACCACGTACTGCACGACGATGAGGATGAGGAAGACGATGAGACCGATGACGTAGTTGCCGCCCACGACGAACGAGCCGACCGCGTCGATCACCCGCCCCGCGTTCCCGTGGGAGAGGATGAGCCGGGTCGCGGCGACGTTGAGCGACAGACGGAACAGCGTGGCGATGAGGAGCAGCGACGGGAAGGTCGAGAACTCGACCGGCCGCGCCATGTAGAACGTGAGGAGCAGGATCAGGAACGCGAAGTTGAAGTTCGCGAGGATCAGAAAGTCGAGGAGGCCGGAGGGGATCGGCGAGAAGAGGACGACGAGGACGCCCAGGACGAGCACGACCATGGCGACGTCGCGGTTCCTTCCGACGACCTGTCTCAGGACCCCCACGCGGCCTCCGATGACCTTGAGGATGCACGCAGGGGGCGTTCTGTGACCGCATCTCGCATCGCGAACACCCAAACGATGATTTGCGCGACCTGTGCGTAGAGCTCGGGCGGCACGCTCCCCTCGACCGGCAGCTCGTGGTAGATGCGCCGCGCCAGGCTCGGGTTCTGCACGACGGGGATCCGGTGCCGGGCGGCGATCTTTCGCATGTGCGCCGCGAGCGCGCCGGCGCCCTTGGCGAGGAGCTGCGGCGCGGCCATCTCGCCGTGCACGTACTTGAGCGCGACCGCGTAGTGGGTCGGGTTGGTGACGAGCACGCTCGCGTCGCGGGTCTTCTTCAGGGCGAGCGCGCGCTTCAGCATCTCGCGGCGCAGCTCCCGCTGCCGTGCACGGATGCGCGGATCGCCTTCGCGTTGCTTGATCTCCTCGCGCAGCTCCCGCCGGCTCATGCGCATGTCCTTCGCGAACGTCCGGCGTGTGTGGACGAGGTCCACGATCGCGATGAGCCACAGCGCGAGTGCGAGCTGGAGGCCGAGCCCGGCGATGTCGGAGAGGAGCGTGCGGAGGATCGCTGCGGGCGGGAGACCCGAGAGCATGTAGAAGTGCGGCACCAGCGCCTTGAGCCCGAGGTAGACCACCCAGGTGAGCACGAGCAGCTTGAGGATCGAGCGCGCGGCGAGGAACAGCGTGCGCACGTTGAAGAACCGCTTCGCGCCCGTGACCGGGTTGATCCGCGACCAGTCCGCCTTGACGGGATGGGCCGAGAAGACGGGCCCGGTCTGGAGCAGGTTCCCCGCGAGCGCCGCCACGAAGAGCGCGATGAAGAACGGCACCGAGAGCGTCAGCGCCCCGCGCACCATGCGCGAGACGAGCGGCCAGAGGCCCGCGGCGCTCGGATCGAGGCTCGCCGCCTGGACGAGGACCGCCCGATCGAGCCGGAAGAGATCTCGCCAGGCCTCCCAGCCCCGCCAGTTGAGGAAGATCATCGCCACGGTGAAGACCGTCACCGAGACGATGTCCGCGCTCTTCGCAACCTGCCCCTTCTCGCGCGCCTTCTGCAGCTTGTAGGGGGTGGCCGCTTCGTTGCGGTCCAGCTCCTGCTCGGCCATCACGCGCCCCCCGCGAAGATGGCGTCCCAGGTCCGGTAGATGCTGCCGTACACGCGCCCCATCGCGTCGCCCATGCCGCCGAACCACAGCGAGAGCGCGACGAGGCCCACGACGATCTTCACCGGGATCCCCATGGCGATCATGTTCATCTGGGGCATGTTCCGGGCGACGACGCCCAGGGCCACCTCGACCATGAGCAGGCAGAACACGACCGGCACGGCGAGGGCGAAGGCGAGCGTGAAGAGGCCCATCACCTGCACGAGCATCGGCCCGACGGCAGCCTCCAGCGGCCACGGCTGACCGAGCGGGAACCGCTCCAGGCTGAACGCGAGCCCGCGGAGCAGCGCGTGGTGGCCGCCGACGAGGAAGAACACGACGATTGCGAGCTGGTTGAAGGCGGCCGTCACGACCGACTGGTGCCGGTTCGTGATGGGGTCGAGGAGCTGCCCCATGCCGATGCTCATCTGCACGCCCAGAAGGTCGCCCGCGATCGAGAAGCACGCGAACGCCAGGAGGATGCCCAGGGCCAGGGTGCCCCCCAGGCTCAGCTCGAAGAGCGCAGCCTGGATCATCGCCCCCGGTGACGAGAGAACCTGCACCGGCGCGGGCGCGCCCACGAGGCCGGAGGGGATGCCCATCGCGAGCCCCACCGACAGCCCGAGGACCACGAGCACGCGCACGACCGCGGGGACGCTGCTCTCCGCGAGGAGAGGAGTGAAGAGGAACACCGCCGCGAGCCGAAGCGAGAGCAGCACCACCGTCGCGAGCCAATCGGCGCTCATGGTGATGGCCTGGCCCATTGCGTCGCCTCAGAACAGCGATGGAATCCCCGCCCAGAGCTCCGACCACCAGTGGGCGACGGTCCGGAGCATCCACGAGCCGAAGACGATGGAGGCGATGGCCGCCGTCGCGAGCTTCGGCACGAAAGTCAGCGTCATCTCCTGAACTTGCGTGACCACCTGCAGGATCGAGATCACGAGCCCTACGAGCATGGTGAGGCCGAGGAGCGGGGCACAGATGACGAGCCCCGTCCAGAACAGGTCGCTCATCATGTGCAATGCGAGATCGGGGTGCATCGTTGTGTTTCGCTACAGCGATTGTCTCGTCCAATCCGCGCCCGCGCCCAGCGGACACACCGCTCCCGTTCGGGCGATGATGCGCCCGGCGGCCCTTCGGCACGACACGTTCAGCCCCCAGCACTCACGCCCAAGCACGTGCGCCGCCCCACGGCGCACGGAGACTCATGGAACGAATGGCATCTCGGGTACTACAGGGTGACCGTGCTTGGCAAGCAGCTAGACCTCGAGTGAACCCATTCGCTCTCGCCCATCAGCGCGCAAGCGCGCCGAGGCACGGCGGAATCCTTCGTGATGCGGGAGGGAGCGAAGAACGGCGCTCGGCGCGCCTCGGCAAGGCGCCCGCGGCTGGCCGTGCGAGTCTCACGCGAACCCCCTCTTCGGACGAGAGCCAGCATCGCGGCTACCACACGCGACCAGTCTCGTGGCGACCGCACCGTGGTTCTCGAGGCGATCGTGTGGTGGATCCAGCCCTTGCCGTGTCGGGATCTCGCGTTGCAGAGCGGCGTGCCCGCGCGCCCCTCCGCCTTGCCTGGGCAAGATAGTGATGACTTCGCCGCGATCTTCGCGCTTGCGAACGGCTTCGCGCAAACGCGAGCGGAACGCCGCATCGCTCTCGAAGCCCGGCGAGCGCTCGAGCCTCAGCGACGCCTCGGGCGGTGGACCATGCGCCCTCCCCGCGACGGAGAGCCCCTTCGTCGCGTCCTCCGCGACCACGGCCCTCGTGAACACGTGCCCGGAGATGAGAGCACGGCCGGGGGCTCGATGTGACACGATCCTCAATCCTCGTCGAGCGCGAGGACGTGCTCGACGGCGCTCCCCGCGGCGTCACGCCGCGCGCGCCGGCCTCCTCCACGATCGCGCGCTCGCGCTCGATCCGAGCGGCGGTCGCTCCCGCCTCCCGAGGCAGGCGCCGCGACGGAGCTCGTGCTGGATTCCGTCTGAACCAGCAGCGTCAGTTTCCAGAAACTTGTTATCGAACGTTACTCGCAGTTTGAAGTTCCTAGCCGCCACGCATGCAGTAGTTGAGTAAGTCTCCGACAGTCGCCCGAGTAGCAAGAAGGTGGCTACCGCCTGAGCGGCCGTACGCCAGGCGGCATCGAAGGCCCGGCGAGCGCTCGGCTCCCAACCTCCGGGACGCTGCGGAGAGGTCCGGCTCGGAAGTCGGCGAAACTGCGAAACGCTCGTGCAGCATGGCTTCAAGAGGAAGCCGAGGTTACCGCTCGCCCCACTGCTCGAGACCCATCCTCTTCACGTCTTGTCTGGGTCGTGCTTCGCATGCTCCAGCGCAATGGGCGGCGTATCGTACTTATAGTCAAACCTATACTTGCCCGCCTCCCTGTTCACGACGAACTCCAACCACGTCCATTCCTGATCTTGCCCCTCGGGCTTACTGCCCTTCAATTCAACGAGAGTATCGAGCAGTTCGAGGTCGAGGTCGAGGTCGCCTACCCTGACACCCTGCAGAAAATACGCAGCAGTATATATCTCGTGATTCATCCCATCAACCACAGCGTTCTCGTAGTGAATCCGAATCTCGTCCCAGGACTCGCGCACGGAGTCAACCACCCCTTGCGCAAATTTGTCCTGCAACTCGATCATCCTCACGACCGTTCACCCTCCTGGCCGATTCCTGAACACCTCAGTAACCCATCCACCCCCGTTGACGCGGTAAGACGCCTTGAACGCATCCGGGCGCGCCGTCAGGTTCGCCCTATTGTAAACTGGCTCCACCCTGACGTCCACCGTGTTGCCTGGGTTCTGAGCCAAGTTTTTCACTCTTGACTCCCAGCGAGCGTACTTTCCCTGGTTCAGATTCTTGAGCCCGTTTGCCGGAACTCCGTTGCCCGGCACGACGTTTAGTCGATTCGTGGGTCCCCCAAACTGGTCGCCGACAAGATGGAAGCCGACGTCCCCCGGCTGCGCGTCGGGACCCTTTCCAATCTGCTGGGTGCCCACACCGTCGGTCCCCTTCCGGCCGTCGATGGCCTTGAGCTTGACAGGACCTTCGGCCGATTTGACTCGACCCCTCCCATCAGTTTCCCACGTGTAGCCATCGTACGAGTACGAAGCATTGGGCTCCGCCTTATTGGCCGCGCGGTTGAAGGCGTCTACATTTGTGAACCGCTTGGGGACTCGACGAGATCGCCCGACGCCCGGCGCATCGCCCGATTCCTCGGAGTCGTTATCGACGCCCTGGCGCCGTCTCGGCGTCGGGCTTCCCCCTGCATCGTCGGCGTCCGGCTGTCGGCGCGGTCTGAACGAGGGGCCCGAATCCCCGTCTCCTTGCGAGCCGTCTACGTCAGGGCCGGGGCCGACGCCCCTACGCGGGCCCCGCGGGCCAAGATTCACCATCGCCCCAGCCTCCATGGAGTCTTGGGGTCCCATGGCGGCGACTGCCTCGGCACCTATCGCACCCCATGCAATCCTGGCACTCAATGCGGAGTTCTCAAGCCAATTGTCCATATTGAGCTTGCCGCTGAGGTGCAGGTTGACGTCCTGCGATATGCCAAAGAGGGACATATAAAGCGCGTCCTCAAGGTGTCCCCGCGCGCCGGGGCGCACCTGCATCCCCAGTTCCACCAACCCATCCGTCATCTTGGTGATGGCCTCGCTCGTTAAGCTCTTCTTGGGGTTCCAACCGCTTTCCACGACAACACTCCTGATACTCAGGATGTGTTCTGGTGAACCCGGTTCGAACGGCTTGACGACGTCTGCCCGGACCGGGGAACGCCAGGGAGTCCGTGCCCGGTCGTCAGGAAGCGCGGCGACGTCCGCGGATGCGTCCTTGCTCCAGCGCTCGAGCTCGCGCTCTCGCTTCCGCCAAGAGTTATCCGAAACGTTCTGCCTACCTTCGCCAACCCTGCCCAGATCAAGCACGTCGACGCTGAACTCGTCCCCGACGCGAACGACGTTCGGGTCCTTGCCCGCTGCCTTCATCTGGCCGACCGCAGCGTAGATCTGGTCGTCGCTCAGGTTCATTCGCCGCAATGCCCCAATGAAGCTCCCGTCACCGGCCTCGATCCTGCCGAGGAGAATCCCCGTGGCGCTGGTCGTGCCCGCGCCTCCCGGGAGTACGCCACGGCTCGTGTCGCCCAGGAACGAGGCAAGAGTCTGCGACGGCAGGTTGGCCGATTGACTCACCGGAGGAGCGATCTCCGACGAACTCTCGGAGCCGGCGTCGGATGGCGGGCTCGCGCTGGACATCGGCTCGTAGTACGCATCACCGGGCGGTCCCTCGCTGGACACCGGCTCGTAGTACGCATCACCGGGCGGTCCCGCTGTTCCCGTTCCGCTCAGGCCCTCCACAAACGTGTTCCCCAGCGCGTTCCCGAACGAATCCGCCATCGCCCGCCAGACCTCGACTTTACCGCCCCTCATCGCGGTCACGGTCACTCCGGACGCAAGCCCAGCCAGCGTCCCGTTGAGAAGCTTCCTGCTCCAGCCGAAGTCCTTCAGTGGATTCTTCCCCACCACCCCGAGGGCTTCCCCGGCGAGCGACCCGACGGCGCTCCCGGTGGCCGCCCCGGCGACGCCCATCCAGTCAAAGCCCTTCTCCTCCGAGATGCCGAGCGCGAGCGTCGCGCCCTGCGTGAGCGCGTTGGTCACCGAGCTCTTCGCGGCGTTGACCGCGAGCTTCGCGATGCCCTTGAGGTTGCCCGTGTTGACGACGGAGCCGACCCCCATGCTCGCCCAGGTGCTGACGACGTTGCTCAAGACCGAGTTCATGGAGAACTTCCCGGTCACGCCGGCATTCATGAGCTCCCCGAGCGACCCGCCCACGAATGCACCGATGCCAGCCGCGGCGAAGCCCACGGCCCCGCCACCGCCTGCGAGTGCGGCGGCCCCCATCGACATCACCGTCCCGAAGCTCGCCGTGCTGAAGCTCACGCCGGACGTCATCGCGATCGCCGCCGCACCCGCCGTGTACACGGTGGCGATCGTCACGATCACCGCGATGATGATGGTCCCGATGATCCCGCAGCTCTTCGGCGATGGCTGCGGAACGTTCGGCGACGTGTCCCCGATCACCTTCGACGGGTCGTACGGCTTGAAGGTGCTGGCGTTGTTCGTGCTCCCCGCGAGGCGTGTCGGGAGGTTGATGATGAGTCCCGTCGTGAGCGCCTTGCCCTTCGCGGTCACCGGGTTGGCGCGGGCGATGTCCGCCGCGCCCGCCTTGTCGCCGTTGTAGACGCGCTCGGCGATGCTCTCGAACGTGTCACCGGCCTGGACCACGTACTGCCCGATCGCGGCCGACGGGTAGTTGGCGGTGATCGCCGAGAAGCCCAGGTTGAAGTCGTTCTGCTTCTTGTAGTTCGGGTCCCCCTCGTTGTTCGTGGGCTTGTTCGGATCCGTCCCCTCGCCGTAGATCGCGAGCGCGTTCCCGTTCGCGATCGGCTGCCACAGCACGCGGCCCTGCTGGATCTTCCGGATGACCCGGCCGGCGGCATCGTTCGCGAACGTCCGGTCGAACTGGTTCTTCGTCGAGTCGTCGAGGCCGATGAGGTAGCCGTTCGCGTCGTACTTGTTGGTCATCGTCCCGGGATGGTTGACGTTGTCCGCCCGGACACCCTGCGTGACGCCTTCCTTGTACGAGTCGAACTTCGCGAACGAGAGGGTCTCGTAGTACGTCTCGGACTGGCCCGCCCGCCGCGACGTGTAGCCGAGCACGTTGCCCGCGGCGTCGTACCCGTACACCGCGTCTCCGAACCCCTTGTGGTAGCCGACGATCTGCCCGCCGTAGTAGTCCGGGACGTCGACGATCTTCTTGTACGTGTAGACCGTCTCGCTGTCGTACTTGCCGTCGTCGGTCCCGTCGGACTTGTACGTCTTCTGGCCCTGGACGAGACCCTTGTCGTACCAGCTCACCCGCGTGTAGAGCCCGTTCGCGTTCGGATCGTTCGCGGCGATCGCGCTCATGTACGCCTTGGGGATGTCGAAGTTCGCGCCCATCTTGAGCAGGCGCGAGGCCGCGTCGTACTGCCGGGTATCGAGCAGCAGCGCCTGCGCGCGGCCCTGCTCGACCCAGTTCTCGTCGAAGGTTCCCGCGAGCACCTTCTCGAGGCGGCCGGTGGCATCGTACGAGTAGAACTCGGTCTCGAGCCCCTCCCGCTTCGACGCACCGATGAATCCGCCGTAGCTGTCCGTACGCGCGACGACCATCGTTCCGTAGGACTTGTCGCTGATCCGGTTGCCGTTCGCGTCGTACGCGAGGAGGTGTGCCCCGCTCTCCTTGGTGAGGATCTGCTCGATGGGCGCGGTGCCGAGCGCCTTTGCCCCGTCGACCAGGATCTGCCGGTTCATCGAGTCGAACGCGTAGTACAGGGTCTCGTTGTGGATCACCGCCGGGATGATCGTCACCCCGCCGTAGATGTCGGTGACCGTCTTCTGCTCCGTCTCGATGAAGGACGAGACCTGCTTCGTCCGGTTCCCGACCTTGTCGTACTCGTACTGGATCGAGAGGTCCCGGATCGGCGACGTCACCTTCTTGAGTCGGCCCAGCCAGTCGTACAGGAGCGTCTGGTCCTGCACCGTCTCCTGGCCGGCCGCGTTCTGATCGACCTGGACCTCCTTCACGCGACGCCCGGCCTCGTCGTACGTGTACGTCGCCTTCTGCCCCTGGTCCGTGTCGAGGGGATGGTGTTGCTCCGAGAGGTCCTGGATCTGGACGAGCTGGCCCGCGCCGTCGTAGGCGTACCGGAGGTCCTGCCCGCCCAGGCCGACGTTCGCGCCCTCCGTCCCCGTCTTCTTGATGAGCTGCCGCGCGTGGTCGTACTCGAGCGTCTTCTGAGAGCCGGCGAGGTCGACCTGGGTCTTGAGGAGGCCGTTCCAGAGCCCGGAGTCGTAGTACGTCGATCGCGTCACCTCGCCGAGCGGGTTCCGCTCGGCGACGCTACGCCCGAAGAGGTCGAACGCGGTCTCGCCCTTCACCGCACCGAACAGCTTCGTCTGGATGAGGTTGTCCCTGAGGTCGTAGGCGTACTCGGTCGCCTCGCCGGCGGCGTTCGTCTCCTTGATCTTCCGTCCCGCCTCGTCGTACTGCGTCGTGGTCTCGAGCCGCTTCTTCTCCCCGGCGCTCAGCACGTAGCTCGAGTTCGACGTGTAGACCATCACCTCGGGGCTCTTCACCTTGGTGTTCCGGCCCAGCCGGTCGTACTCGTAGTCGGTCAGGTTCCGGAGCGCGTCCGAGGCCTGGACCTTGTTCCCGAACGCGTCGTACGCGTAGGTCACCTCGCCGACGCGGCCCCCGTAGATGTCGAGCCCCGCGTCGGCGTGGATCTCCCGGACGAGCTGCCCGGCCGCGTCCCAGACCTGGCCGTTCACGTTCCCGTTCGCGTCCTTCACCGCGATCTGCCGGCCGCCCTGGTCGTAGTAGATGTACGTCGTCGGAGCGTCTGCGAGCGGGTTCCCGGCCGCATCGGTGTTCTGTGCGGAGTAGTTCGGCTGGATCTGCCGCGTGAGCTGGTTCGCGAAGTTGTACTTGAACTCCGTGTAGAACCGGTTCACCGCGTCCGAACGCGTCGGAGCGCTCTGCCGCGTGACGTTCCCCCAGCGGTCGTACTCCTTCCACACCGCAGACCGGTACGTCTCACCACCGCTCGTCCGGAGCGGCTGCGTCTCCTTCTTCACCCGACCGAGCAGATCTCGCTCGAAGTCCACCCTGCGGATACGGGCGTACTTCGCATCGCCCGTCCCCACATCCGCATCCTGCGCCTTCGCGTAGCTCGACGAGGAGAGGTCCTCGCCCTTGTCCGTCGCACTCCCCAGGCTCCCCGCGCTCGAGAGCTGCACGGTCTGGTTGCCGAGCAGATCGTAGATCTGGATCTTCGTCTGCCCGTCCTCGGAGTTCGTCCGCCACACCCGGCCCGCCGCGTCGTACTCGTAGGTCTCCTGGTAGGCGGCCGTCTGGCCAAGGAGATACGTCCCGCGCTTCGTCGCCTCGCCGAACGCGTTGTAGACCGTCTCGACCACCGAGGTCCCGGCGGTCGCATTGTCGGTCGAGAACTCCGCATTCGTCCCCGGCGTCAGGATCTTCGTCTGCCGCCCGAGGGCGTCGTACCGGAAGACGGTGTACTTCGTCGAGACCGCCCCTCCGAGTGACGTCACCTTCTGCCACTGCTTCGCGACGTGCCCGGCGGCGTCGTACGAGATGAGCTGCGACACGTTCTTCGTCGCGTCCACCGCCTGCGTCGTCTGGGTGGCGTGCCCGGCCAGGTCCTACTGCGTGACCTTCAGCCGGTCGGCGGCGTTGTCTGAGACCACCGTCGGCTTCACGCCCGACTGCGTCACCCCCTGCTCCACCACGCTCGTCGCGGTCTTCGCGTACTCCCGCATCGAGATCACGTTCCCGTGCGCGTCGCGTCCGAACACCACGAGCGGGACGAGCGTGCTCCCGTCGACCGTGCTCGTCCGTCCCGGCGCCGCCACCGCCAAGGTCCGGCCCAGGACGTCGTAGTACGTGTACGTGCTTGCGTTGAGTGGATCGGTCGTCCGCGTCAGGTTCCCGACCGCGTCGTACCCGTAGGTCGTCGTGAGCGAGCTCCGCGTCGTCGCTCCGCCGTCCGGCGCGGTGCTGTACTCGACGCCCACCTCCGTGGTCTCGCCCACCCGGGCCGCGCCGACCGTCTCGCTCACCTTCTGGTTGAGCCGGTCGTAGGCGTATGCCATCGCGCGGTCGTCCAGCGACGTGGTCGGCGTCGCCGGCGTGTACGTCGTCTTCCCGTTCACCGTCGTCCCGGTGAGCGCCTTCGCGTACTGCGTCTCCTTCACGAGGTTCCCGACCGCGTCGAACTCCCGCCGCGTCACGTAGCCGAGCGCGTCGATCACCATCGTCTCGCGCCCGAGCGCGTCGAAGACGCGTGTCGTCGTCGCCCAGAGCTGCGGAGCCGCAACCGTTCCACGCGCGAGCTGGTGCACCTTCACCGTCTGCCCGAACGCGTCGTACTCCGTCACCGTCTGCCCCTGCGACTCGTACCCGACCCCGCCCAGCCCGTCGTTCACCCATCCCTTGGGCTGCGTGACCGTCGTCGCCCGGCCCAGCGCGTCGTACTTCGTCTCGATCGTCCGGTTCTTCGCAGTGGCGTCTGCCGCAGCGGTGGCAGCCGCGCTGTCCATCGTCGCCAGCGTCGGCGGCGCCGAGGTCGTCGCGGTCACCTGCAGCTTCTCGAACCGCGTGAGCTTCTCGGCGTCCCCGAACGCGTTCCGCTCGTGCTTCGTCACGTACTTGAGCGCGTCCACCTCGTACGCGACCCGCCCGGCCGCGTCGTACACCTTGAAGCTCACGTTCCCGGAGACGTCCCTCGCCGCGTACGCCTCTCCGAACGCGTTGAAGAACACCTCCGACGTGAGCTGCTGGCTCGTCTCCACCCGCCCGGCGAGCGTCGTCGCTCCGTTCGCCTCGATCGCCGTATCCGCCTCCGAGTACACCCCCACCGGCGGGTACTTCGTCAGGACCTGGTGCCCGAGCGCGTCGTACACGTACTCCGTCGTCCGCTCCTGGCCCGCGATCCCGAACGCCTCCGTCCGGAACCGCACGTTCCCGAGCGCGTCGTACTGCATCTTCGTGATGAGGGCCTTCGAGCCGAGCGACGACGCCTGGAGATCCCCGGTCGTCGCGTTGACGCTCACCGACAGCACCTCGACGCTCGGCGCCGTCTCCGTGACGAGCCGCCCCAGGGCGTCGTAGTCGTACGTCCAGACCGCGCCCTTCTTGTTCGTGAACGTCTTCTTGTTCCCGACCGCGTCGTACGTGTAGCTCTCCGTGAACCCGAGCGCGTCCGTCGTGCTCGTGAGCCGCCCCGCCGCGTCGTAGACGTTCGTCGTCTTCTGGTCCTTCGCCGCGTTCGCGACCGCCGCGACCTTGGGCTCGATCACGGCCACGTCCGAGGCCGTCGTCAGGCCCGTGATCTTCGCCGCGTACTTCGTCGTCTCCTTCGCCCGTCCGGCGAAGTCGTACACGTTCTTCGTCGCGTACCCGAGCGCGTCCACCGTGTACACGCAACGTCCGCCTGCGTCGTATGCGTGGATCGTCGTCCGATCGTTCGCGCTCGGGGTGGGCGTCGTCCCGCTCCCGGTGACCGGCGTCGCGTAGGCGATCGTCGCCTTCACCTTCCCGAACGCGTCGTACCGCGTCTCGACCACGTCCCCGAGCGCGTCGATCGCGTACACCTGCCGGTTGAGCAGGTCGTACGTCGTCCGCGTGATGCGATCGTTCTGTGCATCGGCCGCGGGCAGCGTGAACGTCGGGCTCGTCGCCGCCGTCGGCCGCGCGATCCGCGTCGCGAACGCCGTCACCTTCGAGGCGTTCCCGTAGGCGTCGTACTCCTGCTTCGTCGCCGCACCCAGCGCATCCACGGACGCGGTGAGCCGTCCGGCCCGGTCGTACGCCTGGAGCGTCACCCGATCGTCGCCCGAGCTCGTGACCGTGCTCGGCTCAGCCGTCGTCGCGATCCGGATCGCGTACGCCGCACGCTTCACCACGTTCCCGAGGGCGTCGTACCAGACCCTCGTCACCCCACCGAGCGCGTCGAGCGTGTACTCCTGCCGGCCCGCCGCGTCGTAGCGGTACTGCGTCTTCGCGCCGACCTTGTTCGTCAGCGAGAGCCGGTTCCCGGCAGCGTCGTACGTGTAGCTCTCGGTGCCATTGAGCGCGTCCTTCACCGAGACGAGCCGGCCGAGCACGTCGTACGTGTACGTCGTGACCGCGTTGTTCCGATCGGTCGCCGTGAGCTTGTTCCCGACCGCGTCGTACGTGGAGCTCTCCGACTTCCCGAGCGCGTCCGTCGTCCCCACCACCCGACCGGCGGCGTCGTACGTCGTCGTCTCGGTCGCGCCCACCGGGTTCGTCGCCACCGCCGAGGCGATCGTCGCCGCGCTCGCCCCGATCGCGAGCCCGCTCACCGCATTCGCGTACTGTGTCGTCGTGAGGACCCGGCCCGCGAAGTCGTACGTGCTCTTGGTCACGTACCCGAGCGCGTCCACCGTGTAGACACGGCGCCCGTCCGCGTCGTAGGCGAGGACCGTCGTCCGGTCCGTCCCGCCGAGACTTCCGGCGTACGCGATCGTCCCCGTCACGTGCCCGAAGACGTCGTACCGCGTCTCGACGCGGTTCCCGAGCGCGTCGGTCGTCATCGTCCGGCGGTTCAGCGCATCGTAGGCGAACCCGGTCACCTGCTTCGCGCCGCTCGTCACCGTGGACGTGATGTTCGCGATGATCGCCGCCGGATCACTGCTTGTCCCCGGCGTCGCAACGTTCGTCCCGTACGCGATCTGCTGCGACACGTTCCCGTACGCGTCGTACTCCTGCTTGGTCGCCCGGCCGACCGTGTCGACCGAGTACACCTGCCGACCGGCCCGGTCGAAGCTCGAGACGGACACGCGATCGTTCGCGTTCGCGACCACGCTGCTCGGGGCCGCGGTCGCCCCGATCGTCGTCAGGTACGCCACCTGCTTCGTGACGTTCCCGAGCGTGTCGTAGACCGTCTGCGTCACCGCGCCGAGCGGATCGACCGTGTACGTCTGCCGCCCCGCCGCGTCGTAGGCGTACCGCGCCTTCTTGCCGAGCTTGTTCGTGTACGAGACCTTGTTCCCGAGCGCGTCGTACTCGTAGCTCTCGGTGCCATCGAGCGCGTCCTTCACCGAGACGAGCCGGCTCGCCGCGTCGTACGTGTAGCCCGTGGCCACAACGTTGTTCCGATCGGTGACGGAGAGCTTCCGCCCCACGCCGTCGTACGCGTACGCCTCGGTCTTCCCGAGCGCGTCCGTCGCCCCCAAGACGTGGCCGGCCGCGTCGTACGTCGTCTTCCCGGTCGCGCCGACCGGGTTCGTGGCCACCGCGGACGCGATCGTCGCCGCGCTCGCTCCGATCGCGAGCCCGGAGACCGGGTTCGTGTACTGCGTCGCGAGCGACACCCGACCCGCGCCGTCGTACTCCGTCTTCGCGACGTAGCCGAGCGCGGAGACCGTGTAGACCCGCCGGTTCGCGGCGTCATACGCGGCCAGCGTCACCCGATCGTTCGTCCCCGCCGTGAGCACCGCCAGGACCTGCGCGGGCGTCGCCGTCGAGGAGAGGGCCGCCAGGTTCGCCGCCGTGATGGCCTGCGCGTACGCCTTCGTCGCGATGACGTTCCCGGCCGCGTCGTACTTCGTCTCGACCACCCCACCCAAGGTGTCGATCCCGTACACCGCCCGGTTCGCCGCGTCGTACGCCGTCCGCGTGACGTGCTTCTCGCCGCTCGTCACCGCCGTCGTGATGCTCGCGACGAGCCCCGCGGGATCCGTCGCCGCCGTCGGCGCCGCGATCGTGACCGCGTACGCGATCTGCTGCGTCACGTTCCCGTTCTTGTCGTAGACGCTCTGCGTGACCCGCCCGAGCGTGTCCACCTGGTGCGTGAGCCGGCCCCCCTTGTCGTAGGCAGAGAGCGTCACCCGATCGCTTGCGCTCGAGGTGACAGCGCTCGGCGCCGTGGCGGACGAGACTGCCGTCGCGTACTGCACCTCCTTCACCACCCGGCCATCCGCGTCGTACACCCGCTGCGTCACCGCACCGGTCCCGTCCGCTGCGTACGTGAGCCGCCCCGCCTTGTCGTACACGTTCCGGACGTGCTGGTCCTTCGCCCCGTTGGCGACGAGCGCCACCGCCGCCGCGAGCGCAGAGGACGTCGCCGCGGTGCTCGTCGGCACCGCCGTCGCGTACGCCACCCGATCGATGACGTTCCCGTTGTTGTCGTACTGCTGCCGGACCACCGCCCCGACGCCGTCGATCGTGTAGACCGCCCGGTTGAACGCGTCGTACACCGTCCGGACCCGGACATCCTTCGCCGCGTCGGCCACGACCGCCGGTGCCGTCCCCGGCGTCCAGCTCGCGAGATTGATCTTGTTCGTGTACGTCACCTGCTCGGTGACGTTCCCGTTCTTGTCGTACGTGTACTTCGTGACGCCCCCGACCCCATCCACCGCGTACGTCGCACGCCCGTCCTTGTCGTAGACCCGGTACGAGACGACGTTCGGATAGCCCGTGTCCGCGGCCAGGAGCTTCGCCTCGACCTGCGCGGCCGTGACCTTCGTCCCGAGCCCGGTGAGGTCGATCGCCTTCCCGTAGACGATCGTCTTCGTCACCCGGCCTTCGGCGTCGTACTCGTTCTTCTGCACCCCGCCCGCGGCGTCGACCGTGTACACGAGCCGGTTCAGGGCGTCGTACACGTACCGTGTCACGTTCCCGCGCGGATCCGTCTTCGCCACCGCGTTCCCGACCGCGTCGTACTCGTACGTCTCCGTGAGCGCGAGCCCCGTCGGATCGACGATCGTCTGCGTCCGCCGATCGAGCCTGTCATAGACGTACTGCGTGACCGTTCCGCCCGGCGACTGCACCGTCAAGGTCCGGCTCGCGAGGTCGTACGTGTAGACCGTCTCGAGGTTCAAGCCCGCCGGATCGACGATCCGCTTCTCCACCTCGCCCTTCGCGTTGTACTGCGTCGTCGTCACGATCCCCGCGGGATCGGTGACTTTGATCTCCCGGCCCTTCGCGTCGTACTCGTACGCGGTGATGAGGTTCAGACCGCCGGGATCCACGATCCGCTGGAGCACGCGGCTCGCGGCGTCGTACGTGTACCGCGCGCTCACCGTCCCGTTCGCGTCTTTCGTCTCGTAGACCCGCCCGGCCCGGTCGTACGTCGTCTCGCCCTGCACGACGCCTGCCTTCGTCACCTTCGTCTGCGCGCCGTTCGCGTCGTACTGGTACGACGTGACGATGCCGTTCCCGTCCGTCACGGTCAGCGTCTGCCCGTGCCGGTTGTGCACCGTCGTCACCGTCACGTTCTCCGGCGTCGTGACGGTCACCGACCGCGTGGCCGTGTTGTACGCGTACGTCGTCGTGTTCCCGAGCGCATCCCTCTCCGTGAGGACCCGCCCGAACGCGTCGTAGGTCGTGTATCTGTTGGCATTGAGCGGATCGGTCTTCCGCACCACGCGCCCGAGCCGGTCGTACGCAGCCTGGCTCGACGCCCCGACCCCGTTCACGCTCGAGATCACCCGACCGAACGCGTCGTACACGTTCGAGTGGCTCGCGTTCACGCCGCCCACGTCATCCACGCCGCTCGTCTCGAGTCCGCGCCGGTCGTAGACCTTCGTGCTCGTGGCGAAGATCGAGCTCGTGAGCTTCCGCTGGGCGCTCACCACTGCCCCGAACGCATCGTACGTGTTGACGCTCCCACCGCCTCGCACGTCCGTCGTCGAGGCGACGAGCCCACGTGCGTCGTACGCGAGGTTCACCGTCTCGTTCTGCGAGCTCGCCGCCGCCTTCGCCGCCGCAAGCGCCGTCACCGCCGCCGCGTTCGCGGTCCCCGACAGCACCCCGCCCACGAGCGCCGCCGTCGTCGCCGTGGAGAGCCGCGTCGCGTACCGGTTCGTCCCTGTGAGGTGCCCGAGCGCGTCGTAGCTCGTCTCCGCCACCTCGCCGAGCGCGTTCACCGTGAAGCGCACGCGGCTCGCGTCGTCGTAGAAGTAGACCGTCCGGTTCCCGTTCTGATCCGTCGAGGAGACCTTCCGCCCCGCCGCGTCGTAAGCGTGCTTCACCGCGTACTGCGCCCAGATCGAGTCGATCTCCGCCTGCGTCGAGCTGCCCGTGATCTTCGAGGCCCCCTCCGCCGACAGCTCCGCCACGACGCGCCCCTGCACGTCGTACTTCACGAGCCCGACCCGCACCTCGCTCGTCCCGAGCGCCGCCGTCGTCCGGACCACCCGGCCCATGACGTCGTACGCGTACTCGGTGACCGTCCCCTCCGCGTTCGTCGAGGTCGCGACCCGCCCGAGCGCGTCATAGGTCGTCTGCGAGACCTGGTCCTCGGCGTTCGCCGCCGGGCGCAAGGTGGCGAGCGTCGCGCTCGCGTTCACCGTCCCCGCCGCCTTGTTCCCGTACCGGCTCTCCCTCGTCACCTTCCCGTTCGCGTCGTAGACGTACTCCGTGAGGTAACCCTCACCGTCCACCTCGGCGACCTTCTGCCCCTTCGCGTCGTAGTAGACCCACGCGGTGATGTCGTCCGCGCTCGCCGTCGGGATGAGCCCCGCGAGGCTTCCCGACGACCGCGCCGTCGCCACCGCCGCCGCGATGCTCGCCGCGTTCGTGAAGCCCGGCACCTTGGCCGCGTACCGGACCGTCTGCACGAGTCGGCCGTTCGCGTCGTACCGGAGCTCCGTGAGGTATCCCTCGCCATCGATCGTCGCCCGGACGAGCCCGTCCCGGTCGTAGATCGTCGTCGCGGCGCGGTCGCTCGCGTTCGCGACCGGCGTGATGCTCACGCCCTGCCCGTTCCCGAGCGCCGCCGTCGAGACCGCCGTCGCGTACTTCACCGTCGCCGTCACCCGCGACGCACCGTCGTACTGCGTCTCGGTCACGTACCCGAGCGCATCGACCTGGTACTTCACCCGCCCCGCGCCGTCGTAGAGCGTCCACGCCTTCTGGTCGAGCGCATTCGCCGTCGGCCGGATCGAGGAGAGCGCCGGATTGAGCGGGTTTCCGCTCCCGTCCACGAGCAATGCGAGATTGGCCGCCGTCTTGTACGCGATCGTCTCCGTCACCCGATCGCTCGCGTCGTACACGTACTCGGTGAGCCCGCCCGTCGCGGACACCTCGCCCACCTTCCGCCCCGCGCCGTCGTAGATGACGAAGCTTCGCCGCCCCGTCGGGTCCTCCGTCATGACGAGCCGGCCCGCGCCGTCGTACCTGTACGTCGTCGTCCCGAGCGTCGTCCCGAGCGCCGACTCCGCAACGCTCACGAGCCGTCCCGCGTGGTCGTACACCGACACCGTCGAGAGACCATTCGCGTACGTGACCGTCGTCTTCCCGTTCGCGTCGTCGTAGAGCGTCACCGTCTGGATGCTGACCGCCCCGTCCGCCGACCGCGCCTCGCTGAAGTCCACCCGGCCGAGCCCGTCGTACTTCATCTGCGTCACGCCGCGCCCGTCCGGCGTGATCGTCTGCAGGAGCTCGCCCCGGTGGTTGTACACGTACTGCGTCGTGCTCTTCCCCGTCGCGACGCCCGCCCCGGTCCCGTCCACGCTCGCGTAGGTCGTGCTCGTCTGGAGCTGCCCGCGGAAGTCGAAGACGTAGTCCGTCCGCCCGGTCTTCGTCTTGTCCTGCGCCGCGATCCACGCCACGAGCTGCGCCTCCGTCGGCACCGCGCCCACCGCGAGCCCGGAGACGTCGTACGCACCGCCCGTGTACTCGATCTCCGCGACCCGCTGCCCCTTCACGTCGTACCGGTACTCCGTCACCCGGCCTTCCGCGGAGAGGACGAACCGGGCGAGGTTCTTCCCGGCCGCGTCGTACACGTACCGCGTCGTGAGCGGCACCGTCTGCCCGCCCGCCGCGTACGCTGTCTCGGTCACGAGCTGGTTCCGCGCGTCGTACGTCTTCGCGACCGCGTTCCCGAGGTCATCCACCTGCGACGTCTGATTGCCCGCCGCGTCGTACCCGTACGTCACCGACCGGTTCGCGCCGTCGGTGATCTTCGTCACGTTCCCGTTCGCGTCGTACGTGTAGCTCTGCTGCGAAACGCCGTTCGGGTTCCCCGCCACGACCCCGAGCTGCACCTTCGTGAGCTGCCCCTTCGCGTCGTACGTGCAGATCGTCGAGACGCCCAGGGGGTCCGTCACCGTCGTCTTGTTGTTGACCGTGTCATACGCAAACGACGTCACCTTCCCGAGCCCGTCCGTCACCGTCGCCACCCGGTACGAGCCGGCGACGAGCACGTACGTGAAGACGAGGCTCGTCCCGTCCGTCTGGTCCACCCGCGCGACTCGATTGCTCGTCCCGTCGTACGCGTACGTCGTCGTGTACGTCTTCGACGCCTCGCCCGGACGGTTCACCGTCACCGAAACGCCCGTGAGCCGGTTTTGCGCGTCGTAGGTGTACGAAACCTGCGAAAGCACCGTCCCGTCCGAGAGCGTCGTCGAGACCGCCACCAGGTTCCGGCCGTTCGTCCCGCCGTAGGTGTAGTTCACCGACTCGCCGTCGGCGCTCGTCACCTTGCGGAGAAGATTGTTCGCGTCGTACTCGAACGTGAGCGAGTTCCCGCTCGTGTCCACCATCGACGTGATGAGCCCGACCGTCCCCGCCTGATACGTCTCCCTCGTCCCCGTCGCTCCGTCCGTCCAGGTGTACGTCCCGTTCGCGTTCCGGACGATCGTGTCCCCCGCCGTCCCGGGCGCCACCGGGGCCGCGTAGAGGTTCCGTCCCGCGTCGAACGTGTAGACCGTCACCGAACCGTCGAGGTCCAGCCGCTCCAGCTTCCCGCCCCCGACGTCCCGCACTGCACGCGTCACCGCGCCGTGCCAGCCATCCGCGTTCCCGTCGAAGTCGTACCCGCCCTGGCTGTTGTACGTCCGCAGCGCGTTCACGTCCGGACCGAGCCCGGCGAGCAGGGCATCCTGGTCCTGGAGGACCAGGTTCCCCGTCGCTGCGTTCACGTACGCTCGCTCGCCGTTCCGGCCCTGCGTCGCCGAGCCCAGTACCCCTCGGCTTCCGAGCGTCAGCATCGAGCTCAGGTTCAGTCCCAGTCCGTTCGAGCTGTAGATCGCGACCATGGCGCCTTCCCCGTTCTCCAGAAACGCGTTCGCGCAGGGCCCCCGGCCAGACCGGCTTGCTTCGTCCTGCGCGGCTGTTTGGAGGTCCTCGGCGGATTCGCGCCGAACTTAAGGGCCGATCACACGACAACTCGCGTCACGCGACGTAAGCGCCCGATCTTTCAGCTAGCGAGCTAGAGTGAACGCCCCATCAGGGAGCAGGAGCTCAGGCACGTGCGCGATCAGGACGCTCGGGCACGCTTGCGACCGAGCTCGACCGCCTTGAGGACGCGCGGCAGCTCCCGGTCGAGGAAGTCTGCGGGTACCTGGAGCGCCATGGGCAGCTGCATGCGCATCGTGCGGGCCACGGCGTGCAAGTGCCCGCACCAGACCAGGACGGCCAGGTAGTAATCCAGCGTGATTCGATCCGCCATCGACGGGGGACACGAGAACACGGGCCGACCTTGCTGCACCTGGACCGTGCGCGGCTTCAGGCTGTGGAAGTGAACGATCCGGGCGTCGTGGAGCCAGGTCGGGTGCCGCGGCAGGTAGTACGCCAGCAGGTTCGTGCTGGGATCGCGGAGGACCGAGACCCTGCCCGGCTCACGCGTCGCCAGCGCGTTCAGCAGCGCCTCGTCCCCGTCCCTGGTGATCCCCAGCGCCGCAGCGCCGCCGAGATTGCGGAGGTAGTGACCGAGCTCGACGGCGCACAGGTCGAAACCGGAGCCTCGGACCGAGAACACGCCCGTGTTGAGCCAGCTCCAGGTCGGCCGAGGGCTGTCCTGCAGCTCAAAGAAGTCGGCGTACGCCTTGCTCGGAACGAAGGCCGGCCAGCCCGCGAGCTGGTTCGCGTCCACGACCGACAGCTCGGCCTGGTAATGCTCCGTGAAGTCGAGCTCGGCCATGGCGACCGTGTCGAAGTCCACGTGGACGATCCACGGCGCGAGCCGCCGCACGATCGGATAGAACTTCGGCCAGAGGTACTTGGAGCACACCTCGTCCGGCAGGCGCGCGGGTTCGATCCCGAAGGCGGCGATCGTCTCGTCGGACGAGACCGGCATGAGCTCGAGGCGATGTCCGGTGCGGGCGCGGTACCGCGCGATCACCTCGACGATCTCCGCGTCGTTGGTGGTCACGAGCAGGTCGCCCTTCATCCCCTGAACGCGCAGCGAATGGAGGCACGTCAGGAGCAGCTCGAGCACGTACGTCCGCGTCGCGTTCACCTCGTCGGCCGGCGTGCTGTACGGGACGTACGCGGGGACGTGCACGAGCGGACGGATTGGCGGCGCAGCGAGCGCCGGGCTGGGAGCGGCGCTCGTGACCGTCGCACCCGACGCCGGCGAGGTCGGCGCTGGGGCCGCGCGCCAGTCGGGATCGAAGCGGGCCGCGAGGACGGGGTTCACGCTCGCGAGATCGGTCCCGTGGATACGATCCAGCTTCCGGTAATACGCGGACGCACGCGCCCACTCGGCTTCGGTCCAGAGGTCGGCCGAGCGCGCGAAACGGTCCACGTTGAGGGCCAGCGACCGGGCGTGCTCCCGGACCTCGGGAGATGCCATGGGATACCGCTCCAGGCTGATCCGCTGCGCGAACGAGGTGAGTCGCTCCGAAAGGAGCGCCTTCAGATCCGCAGGGAGATAGCGAACGTCGAGGAACTCGCTGCCGGAGCCGGTCGCGTAGGACGCCAGCAGGGTCCCCGGCCGGACGAAACGGAGCACGTAGTCCAGCGTCTCGGGAAGCTGGAGGGCGTTCAGGATCTGGATCGCTGTGTTGGAGTCGATCGAGAACCGCGGGGCCCTGCGTACCTGCTCGAGGTTTCGTTCGAACGCACGCACGTCCAGCCCGGAACGCACGTAGCCCTGCAATGCCGGGGGCCCGTCGACCGACACCGTCAGCAGACAGTGCTCGAACCCACTCATGAGCTCCAGCGTCTCGAGGCCTCCATGGCGGAGCCGTGAGAGGTTGGTGTTCGCGTGAACCCTGATCCAGCCGGACCACGGTCGAAGCGCCCGCAGCACGTCTGGCACGAGCGGATCGAGAAGCGGCTCACCCCCGCCGAACGACACCTGCCGAAGCCCGGGTCCCACGCTCCGGACGTCGCCGAGCAACGCCTCTCGGTCCGGGAAGCTCCAGTTGACTCCGTGCCGCTGCTGCTGCGTCACTCCGGCGAGCTCCGCGTCCCAGATGCGCCCAAAGCTCGTGCTCACGAAGGGCGAGCACATCCGGCACGCAAGGTTGCAAAGGTTCGAAGACTTGAGCCCGAGCAAGCGGGGCGGCGTTCGCATCCGGCCCGTCGAGGCGTCGAAGGACTCCAGGCACTTCGCGGTCTGGTCGTGCCAGTACGCGTTCTGCTGCCGGAGCGACCAGAGTCCCAGGTCCTCCTGCTCCCAGCAGCTGCGGCACGAGGCGGGCCGCTCCCCGACCGCGAACTGCTTCCGCAGCTCGCGCCAGGGCTCCGAGTTCCACGCGTCCATGAGCGAGACCCGACGCGAGTTTCCGAACTCGGCCGTGCTCAGGCAGCACGGGCGGTAGGCCCCCCCCAGCTCGTTCTCGATCTGCAGGAACGGCAGCACGCAGAACGAACTCACGCAGGCGCCCCCCGGGTCATTCGACCCGCATCCACGCTGCCGGCCTTTGTCGTTGCGGCATGGTTATGGCACGATGGTTCGCACGCGAGCAAGCTGTCGGAACGCCTGAGCGCCTAGCCGGGGGGACGAGTGTCGCTTTCACGCTTGGAGCCCACTCCGATCGATCACGTCCGGCTCGACCACGTCGATCCGGCGATCGCTCGCACGTTCATCGTGAACTGGTGCCTGACCAGCATCTGCAACTACTCGTGCAGCTATTGCCCCGACGGTCTTCACGACCGGAAGACTCCGTTTCCTACCGTCGAGACCGTCCTGCGAGCGCTCGAGCAGATCCAGGCTCAACGCCCCGGCCACGAGATCGCCTTCGAGCTCACCGGCGGTGAGGTCACCGCCTGGCCGCAATTCGTCGAGTGCGCCGCCGAGCTCAAGAAGCGGGGGGCGTTCCTCAGCATCCTCTCGAACGGAAGCCGGAACCTGGCCTGGTGGGAGAAGGCGATCCCGCACCTCGACAAGGTGATCCTGAGCTTTCATTGCGAGTTCGCGAACTTCGACGCCTTCCTGGAGGTCGCGGATCTGCTCCGCAACCGGGTGTCATTGCACGTGAACGTGATCATGCACCCTCGAAGATTCGCGCAATGCCTCAGTGCCGCCCGGATCCTCTCCGAGATGAGCGAGCTCACGGTCGCGCTCCAGCCCGTCCAGGAGGACCTCGCGAGCGCAGCGGGAACGCTCGTGAGCTACACCGCCGAGCAGCTCGGCGTCCTCCAGGATCCCTCGCGGTACCTGCGCGAGCCGGTGGTCACGCGTGAGTGCAAGCGCTTTCGCGGGCAGATCTTCCTCGAGGACGCTGCCGGCGAGCGGACGGTGTGCACGCCGCAGGAGATCCTCTCCGCCGGGCTGAACCGCTGGCGGGGGTGGGCCTGCTCCATCGGGCTCCAGCAGGTCGCGGTCAACCTCGACGGAACCGTGCTCGGTGGGTACTGCCGGCAGGGCGGAGTCCTCGGGAACATGTTGCAGGGATCCGTGAAGCTCCCCGTCGCTCCGACGTCATGCGGCGTCGACGCCTGCGCCTGCTACTTCGACATCCAGTGCACGAAGCAGCGGATGCCCCGCCCATGATCGCGCCGATCATTCATCAGATCTGGCATCCCTTCTCCTGCACCGAGATGCCGCTCGCCTGGCAGCGGTTCGCCCGCACCTGGAGGAGATGGCACCCCGAGCATCGCTACATCCTCTGGGGCGCGAACGAGAGCAGGGAGTTCGTGGCCGAACGCTACCCCGAGCTCTTGCCCGTCTACGACGGCTACGTCTCGCCGATGAAACGGGTCGCCGCGCTCCGGTACATGCTCCTCCACCACCAGGGTGGCGTGGTCGTCGACCTGGACGTCGAGTGCCTGCGGTCCTTCGAGGAGATCCTCGCCGGCCAGAGCGTCGTGCTCGCCTCGGAGCCGACGGCGCAGTGGCCCCCGGCGCGGCTGGAGAAGGGCGAGCCGGTCCTCTCCACCGCATTCCTCGCTTCCGAAGCTCGGCATCCGTTCTGGAGCGCTGTGCTCGAGCAGCTGAAGGCCTCGGCCCAGACGCCCGGCGTGCCCGAGAGCGTCGGAAATGCATTTCTCACTCGCTGCTACGAGACGGCGCCAGACCGGACCGGGTTCAGGCTCCTGCCCCCGGAGGTGGTGAATCCCGTCGACGTGCATGCCTGCATGGACGGCTCCGCGTTCGACCTCGAGCAGTGGATGAAGACGACGAAGAACGCGCACGCCGTTCACCACTGGGCGGGCACGTGGCACCGGCCAGGGCCGGATCCGCTCCGTGCGTGCCGTCCGTACAAGGACGGGCTGCCCGCGCGCATTCATCACCCCGCCTGGAACAAGGTCCGCAACGGACAGCTCTTCGACTCGGGTCCGCTGGTGAGCTGCATCATGGTGACTCGCGGCTGGGCGGAGCCGGCGCGCTGGGCCATCGAGGCGTTCCGGAACCAGACCTACCGGCGGCGCGAGCTGGTGGTGGTGACCACGAACCCCGACGGAGACCTCAGGGCGTACGTCGAAAGCTTGCGCGACCCGCTCATCCGATTGCTTCCTCCCCTTCCGCCGAAGACCTCCCTCGGCGCTCAGCGCAATGCTGCCGTCGAAGCTGCTCGTGGCGAGTTCATCTGCACCTGGGACGACGACGACCTGTACGGCGTGGATCGTCTCGCCGCGTCCATCACGGCCATCGCGACGAGCGGCGCGGCGGCAGCGTTCCTGGAGCGTATCGGCATCTGGTGGCCCGCCCGCCAGCAGTACGCCATCACCTCCCGTCGCCCCTGGGAGAACACGATGGTCGCGCAGCGCGGCGTGCTCGCCCGCTATCCCGAGATCGACCGTGGCGAGGACACGAAGGTCATCGATGCGCTGATCGAGAAGTTCCCCGTCGTGACGGTCAACGATCCCAACCTCTACACGTACGTCGTCTGGGGCACGAATACCTGGGGATCGGACCACTTCCAGAAGCTGATGCGCGGGGCGACCTACCAGATCGACAAGCTCGGGTACGACCGGGCGCTCACGGTGCTCGACAAGCACGTCCCCGTCCTGGAGTACCTCGCGTGGCTCCAGCATCGCGATCCCAAGACGTACGATCCCGATCCCGACTCGCCGGCTCCTCTGAGCGCGATCCCCGCTCGCGCGGGCACGAGAGCAGAACCCGCCGCGCCGCGGCTCGTCCCCGGCGTCTCCGCCGTCCCCGCCGCCGATCCCGGACGCCCTCTGCGCTTCCTGCTGGCCTGGGAGCTCGGGGCCGGGTTCGGCCACATGGTGCCCCTCGCCCAGATCGCCCGGCCGCTCCTCGACGCCGGGCACGAGGTGCACCTCGCCCTCCTCGATCTCACGACCTCGCGCGTGGGCCTCGGCAACCTGGTGGCCCATCCCCGGCTCCACCTGTGGCAGAGCCCACACTGGGCCGCCCCGTTGCACGGCACGAGCGATCCGGTCTGCTTCGCCGAGCTGCTGTACCGGGCCGGGTATCTCGATGCCCGACGGCTCGCGGGCCTGATCGACGCCTGGAGCTCGCTCTTCCGTCAGGTCAAGCCGGACATGGTCCTCGCGGAGCACGCCCCCACGGCGCTGCTCGCCGCGCGTGGGCACAGGTTCGCGCGCGCGATGGTCGGGTCGGGGTTCTTCGTCCCGCCGCGCGAGTCCCCGATCCCCACGTTCCGGGAGTGGCAGTCCATCCCGGGCTCGCGTGTGGAGAACGCGGAAGCGCGCGTCCTCGCGACGTGCAACGAGATCCTCGCGGCGAGGAACCTTCCCCCGCTCTCCGCGCTCTGGGAGCTCTTCGACGTCGATGAGCAGTTCCTCACCACTGTCTCGGAGCTGGACTACTACCCCCAACGCGCGCGGGATCCCGAGCAGCGGTACATGGGGCCGCTCGCGCCCGCGTCGCACGGAACGGCGGCCTCCTGGCCGCGAGGCACCGAGCCGGCTCTGTTTGCGTACATCCGCGGGGAGTACGCCGCCGCGGAGGCGGCCCTCTCGGCGTTGAGAAGCGGCCCCTGGCGCGTACTGGCCTTCTCCCCCGGGCTCCCGCCGCAGAAGGTCCTGGAGCTGTCCTCGTCCAAGATGAACGTGGTGTCCGACCCCGTCGACATGAACGAGGTCTGCAACTCCGCGGATGCCGTGGTCTGCAACTCGGGTTCGGGGACGGTGACGACCGCGCTGCACGCCGGCAAGCCGCTCGTCATGCTTCCGATCCACGTGGAGCAGTTCCTCGTGGCACGGCGGGTTCAGAGCATCGGCGCCGGGCTCCTTCTCCTCGACGACCGGATCGATCGACTGGGCGAGTCGGTGGAACGCGTCATCACTCAGCCCTCCTATCGAGAGGCGGCGCTCGCGTTCTCACGCAGGTATGCGGCTCCACAGGGCAACCGGGTCGCCGAGACCATCGCGGCACGGTGCGCGGAGCTGGCGATGTCTCGAGGCAAGCAAGGTCAGGGTGGTGCAGGGCGGGGACAGAAGTCCAAACACAAGCACCGCTGAGGCTCGGGAACGAACGCGAGGGATCCGGCGCGGACCTCGGAGACGCGCTAGAGTGCCTCTGGAGCCAAACGTGGGGCAAAGGGAGGGACACGTGAGCACGCAAGAACAGGATTTCATGCCGGGATTGATCGCCCAGCTTCAGTCGGCAGAGCCGCCGCAGCGCCTCGAGCTGCTCGCCAAGGCGGCGGACGAGCGCTCTGCAGACCCCAGGCCCCTGCTCCTCATGGCAGCGGAGTACATGCATCTCGAGCGGACGGACCAGGCCGAGGGCGCGTACATCCTCGCTCTCCAGCGCGCGCCCAACTTTGCCATCGCGCGTTTCCAGCTCGGGCTCCTCCAGTTCACGAGTGGTCGCCCAGCCGCGGCGATGGCGACGTGGGCTCCCCTCGAGGCGTTGACCGAGAACGAGCCGCTCCTCCTCTTCAAGCGCGGCCTCGAGGCGCTGGGCCGCGATCAGTTCCAGGACGCGCAGCGGTGGCTGCTCGCCGGCATTGGTGCCAACACCGTCAACGAGCCACTCAATCGCGACATGCGGATGGTGATCGACCGCATCGTTCAGGCAGGTCTGCTGCCGAACCAGGGCGGCGCTGTGCCGGCGGACGGCGCCGCGCCCGATGCTCCGGGCGCCCCCGCCCCGAGCGGAGCCGTGCAGTCGCCGCTTCAGACGCCTGATGCCGCCCCGGGACCGGCGCAAGGACAGGAGCATTTCCTCGTCACGTCGTACGGCCGGAAGCCTTGAGGTTCTGATGAGCCCGCTGGATCCGCTTGGACCCATTCTCGCGCAGGTCCGCGCCCGCGCGCTTGCGCTGAAGCGCAAGGAGTCGGGCCGGGCGGGGGTCGTGTCCGAGGAGATCTCCGCGCCGGGAGGCTCGGCGTCAGAAGATGACCTCATGGAAGGGCTTGCGGCGGCGGTCGCAGGCATCTCCGCCGACGTCCCCGACCGCCGTCGAAAGGCGTTTCGCCTCTACATGGAAGCCGTTCTGGCACGAGAGCTCGGGGTCAGCGATTCCAGTGCGGCGGGCTTCCAGGATCTCCTGCAGCGGGTCCTCTCATCGATGGAGGAAGATCCCGTGTTGCGGGCTGCCATGGAGCGGGCGGGTGACGCGATCTTGAGCGGGGCGCGGGGGCGGCGCGGCACCTGAGACTGCATTGCGTCCTTGCCGGCGGCCCGGCGGCGGCTGGTGCCGGCTCGTGTCACGGTGACCGCGAGATTGCCCGGGGGAGAAGCAGCAGATGTGGAACGAAGGCGTCTTCCTCTTTCGTCCAGCCATGCATGCGGAGGACTTCAAGCCGGTCCTCCGAAAGCCGCTGCACGTCCTTCGACCGTTCTCGATCCCCGAGCGGATCTCCTGCGAGACCATCTCGATCGTCGTTCCCGTGAAGAACAACCAGCAGGGGATCGACCGCTTCCTCGCCAGCATCCTGAGCAACGTCGATCCGAGGGAGCACCCGAGAGAGATCATCGTCGTCGACAACAACTCCGACGAGATGACGTCGATCCGTGTCGAGTGTCCGTTCCCCGTGCAGGTGCTCGCATGCACGAAGCGCGGGCCGGGGGCGGCGCGGAACGTCGGCGCATCTCGAGCGACCGGCGAGTGGATCCTGTTCACGGACAGCGACTGCATCGCCGGCCCGTCCCTCGTGTCGGGCTACGTCAAGGAGCGCGTCGAGGCGATCGGCTATGCCGGCAGGGTCGTCACGAAGGTGGTGGATCAGTGCTCGCTGTTCTACCTGGAGCAGAACACGTTCCTGCCCGTTCCGCTCGCCACCGATTTCGGAGTCGTCCCCGGAACGCTCGTCACCGCGAACTGCCTCGTGCTGAAGGATGCGCTCCTGGCCATCGGCGGCTTCAACGAGAGCTTCGTCTACGCCGGCGGAGAGGATACGGAGCTGGGATACCGGCTGAGGATGATCGGCAACCTGCAGTTCAGCCTCAACTCGACCGCTGCGCACGAGATCAACGACGGCCTGCAGGGCTTCGTCGAGCGGTTCATTCGTTATGGTCGCGGCAGCCGGCTGCTCGAAGTCCACTACGACAACCCTGGGATGTTCCTCCCTCCGAAGCCCGTGCCGCCGAACAACCCGACCCCCGCGAACAGGTTCCTGGCCCAGGTGCATCACCACTCGATGTGGTGGGGCTACATGGCGGAGAAGTCGCCGGAGCTCCTGGCGCTCCCGCAAGCGACTGGCACCTGACCAGGCCACGTCGCAAGGAGACGCTCATGGCGGCGGGGGGGTGCGCGGCGTCGCCTCTGGGAGGCCCCTCCGGCGGTACTCGACGAGCCTAAGGTACTTGAAGAAGTTGATCGACGCAGCGACCGCGGAATAGACGAAGCCGTACCAACCGTCGAGGAACCCGAGCTGGAAGACGTACCGCTTCAGGAACTTGTAGGGCGGTCCAAGGATCACGTGCACGAGCACGTTCGGCCGCTCCCCCCGGGCATGCTTCGCCCGGGCGGCCACCTCGCCGAAACGGAACGCCTGCCGCACGTGCTCGTCCACCGTGAGATACGCCTCGTGGAGGAGATCGCCGCCGAGGCGAACCACCCGGTCGCGCGGGAGCACCACGCGGTCGTGCGGGTCGGTTCCTCCCCAGGAGCCCTTGCGGCGGTCCCAGAGGCGGATCATCCGCTCGGGGTACCACGCGTGCCGCAGGAACTTGCCGCAGTAGTGATTCGCGCGGTCGATGGCGTACCCGTCGCAGTCGCCCCACGCCTCCTTCACCGCCAGGATCGAGGCACGGAGGTCGGGCGACAGCCGCTCGTCCGCATCGAGCGAGAGGACGTGATCGTGCGTCGCCTGCGCCATCGCGAAGTTCTTCTGGGCGACGTAGCCGTCGAACGGGTGCTCGAGGAACCGCACCCCGTGGCGCTCGCAGATGGCCCGGGTTCCGTCGGTGGACAGCGAGTCCACGACGACGATCTCGTCAACCACGCCGGCGAGCGAGCGGAGGCATGCATCGATCTTCCGCTCTTCGTTGTAGGTGATGATCGTCGCCGAGATCTTCACTGGATCCCCCATGCCCGGCCAACTTACCCGGACGGGTCGGACAGCCGCAAGCCGCACGAAGGAGGAGAGGGAGTACCCGCCGCGTCTCCGTCATCGCTGCCTTCACCACACCAGGGCGATGCCGCCCGGCGCGGGCGCCAGGTGGAGCCCGCTCTCGGTGGGGCCATGGAAGAAGTGTGGAATCGCCCAGCCGACCAGCGTTCCGACGGCGGCACCGACCAGCACATCGCTCACATAGTGCCGGTCCGCGGCGACCCGGAGATAGGCGGTCGTCGCCGCCGCCCCGTAGGCGAGGACGGCATACGTCTTCGCGTGCGGCGCACGCTGCTCCAGCAGGAGCGTGCTCGAGGAGGCGGCGATCGCGAACGCGAACGTCGAGTGAGCCGAGAAGAACGAAAGGTTCCGGTCATGCGGGTCGCCGCGCGTATCGCCGCGCCAGGCATCGGGGCGCTGCCGCGCGAACGCGTACTTGGCCGTCCTGTCGAGAAGCATCGCAACGCTCGTCGCCTCGACGATGAGGAGCGCGTTGGCCCACCCGTCCTCCGGATTCTCCCGTCGATACCCCTCGTACAGGCTGTACCCGAGGGCCGCGCCGGCGAGCGTGAATGACAGGACGCTCGAGCCCTTCGCTGCCGCATCAGGGTCGCTCCAGCGAAGCCGCCGCGAGAGGTCTTCTTCTACACCGGAGGGATCGCACCAGCGGCACCGCGTCGGCGCGAGCTTCTCCTCCAGGAGGAGGAGCGACAAGGTCGCCGCGCACGCGCCGCCGGTCACGGCAAGATCCGGGACGAGGTCGTAGCTCGGTTGCAGAGGAGGCTCGGCGCTGGCGGTGGACGCGAGCACCAGGGCCGCGACGAGAACCAGCCTTCGCGGCCTGCGGTCACTCGGCATCGGGAGAAGCTCCGCGCCCACCCAGCACCGGCGTGAACGTGAGCCCGGCGCGCAACACGAGCTCGTCTCCCAGGAAGTCGCGGTTGAAGCGCTGGCCCGCCGCGACGTGCCAGGAGACCTCCGCCCTGGAGAGCAAAAGCACCTGACGGAGCCCCAGCACCACCTCCGCGTCGTGCCCCTTCACCTCGTCGGTCGGGCGCCGCCTCCAGTAGATCTCCTCGTTCCTGCGGACCCGCTCGAAGTAGCCGCCGATTCGACCGCCCCTCGTGAAGACGTCGAGCGCCAGGTACTGGGAGTCCGCACCCGGTCCGATCCAGTCTCCGAGGAGCTGTCCTTCGTGCGTGTAGTCCGCGTTCTGGCCGTGCAGGTAGAACGTGCAGGCGCGGTCGCCCTGCAGGTTGGAGCGCGTCTTCGAGAGCTCGCCGACGACGCGCCACCAGCGCCCACCGGCGGCGATCCGCTTCTGGAGCCCGAGGGGCCAGGCCGCGCATCGATCCGGCTGCCGGAGGAACGAGTTGAAGGTCGGGAAGTCGTCCTGGGCGTACTCACCGTAGACCTCGACGTCGGGCATGACCCAGCGGAACCAGGCCGAGAAGATCTGGTTGTCGCTGGGGTTGTCGCCGCCCGTGGATTTCTTGTTGAGCCCCTCGAAGACGGAGAGGAACCAGTCGTCGCGAAGCGAGTCCCAGGACTGGATGTACGTGCGCCCGCCCCCGAGGTACAGGCCCGGCACCCAGCGCGGCCGGTACGTGAACGCGAGCCCGGTGAACGCGGGATGCGCCCTCGGCTCGACGTGGTACGCCGACTTCGTCAGGCGACCGACGAGCCACTCGAACTCCAGATCGCCGAGCCAGATGTCGATTGGACGTGCGGTGCCGAGATACAGGTGCGGAAACCCGGGTGCGTTGTTGGTGAGGAGCACGGCGTGGCGGATGCCGGGCCCCCACCAGCGGTTCTCGGTCGAGAAGCCGAGCCTGAGTCCGTACCCCTCGAGCTGAACGTAGCTCTGGCCCGGCGACGCCTCGAAGAACGAGTCCGACCCGAAGCGCTGCGGGAGGTCGAGCGCGCCGCCGTAGAAACCGCCCGCAAAGCTTCGCCGTCCGTCCTCACCCGTGTCCACGAGCTCGAAGGCCGCGTTTTGCGACCAGCTCGCCTCCGGCGCGAGCTGGTACGAGAGGGCGCCCCATCGGCCCCGGATTCCCCCGCTCAGGAGCGAGGAGAGCCCCTTGCCTTGCCAGAGCAGGCCGTCGTTACTTCCATCCGGTGTGGTCCGCTCGAACGCCAGGCTGAGCCGCGGAGGCACCCACTCCAGCGCCCCGTCGCGATCGTCCACGTATCGCTCGCCCCAGGGCACCTCGGCGCCCTCGCACATGGCCCGGGTGCTCACGGCACCGCGCCGGAGAATCCCCGACCGCGGCGCGAGCACGTCCGGTGCGAGATCGGCCAGGCGCGCCAGCTCCTCCGACCAGGTACCGAGCCCTTCGACGCGCAGGTCACGTCCCGGTGAACAATCGTCGGCTTCTGCGGCTCCGATCGGCAGGATCGAAGCGACGATTGCGAGAGCTGCCATTGATCTGTGCATGGTCGGGAACGGTCGTCGTCAGCGCGTGCAGCGAGGCCGCGAGGCCGCGGATTCGCTGCATCGGATGTAGGAATCGAGTCCGCTTTGATGGAATGCCTTCGGCTGCGTGACGTAGGCCTCGATCTCGCCCCGGAGGATCACGCGCGTGATCCCGGTGTCCACGTTGAGCGCGATGGGCTGCTGGAACCGGAGCAACCGCTCGGCGGCGCGAGGGGTGAGGGCATACGCATGCGTCAGGTCGTGCGACCCGGCCCGACGCAGGTGGGGGGAGAAAGGACGCGGCAGGATGCGCGACGCTTCCCGGGCGCCCAGGTAGAAGAGTCCTGCGGCCCCGATCATCATGTAGAAGAGGCGGTTCAGGCGACGCCGGACCGTGACCGTCTCGTTGCGGCCGTATCCCAGGTAGAGCAGGTCCCAGGTGCTCTGGAGCTCGGCGAGCGCTTCACCGACGAGGGGAAGTCCGTCCGGACAGGGAACGGCGTCGTCCTCGAGGACGAGCACCCGCCGGTGCGGGCCCGAGAGCACCTGCCGCCACACCGCCATGTGCGACATGACGCAAGCGATGTGTCCCAGGGACATCGAGCGTCCGCGCCGGTGCAACTTCCGGGCTCGCACCGGGTCGTAGATCCCCGACCTCGTGAGCTCCCCGAGCTCGAGCTCGTCCTGATCCGTCCCGTAGAAGAGCTCGTAACGCAGCCCTGCCAGCGCTCGCACGAGCTGCTCGTGCCGCTGCGTTGCACGGCGGAGGGTGATCACCACGATGCGATCGAAGAAGCCGTTCAGGGTTCGATAGCCCGCGGCGATCCCGTCGGGCACGTTCACGGGACCCTGCGAGTCCTGCGTCATGGCTTCCTGAGCGGTCACCGCTCCGCGCTACGCACGAGCGACTACGCGCGGGGTGATCACGACGGGGTCCACCGGGGCGACGGGTGCGACCGGGAGGCTCTCGGGGACCACGTTCGCATCGTACTCGGGCACGACCTCGACGAGCGTGCTCCGGATCCGCTCCGGACTGAGTCCTTCGAGCGTCGTCAGGATCTCGAGGTGTCGGTTGAGCCGGTCCCAGGAACACGGGCGCGAGTGACCCACGAAGATCTTGCGGTGCGTCGTCTTCTCGGCGTGCTCCTCGTCGACGGCGATCTCCTCGAACAGCTTCTCGCCCGGGCGAAGCCCGGTGTACTCGAAGGCGATGTCGACCCCGGGCCGAAGGCCGGAGAGCTCCACCAGGCAGCGCGCGAGATCCAGGATCTTCACCGGCTCGCCCATGTCGAGGATGAAGATCTCCCCGCCCTTTCCCATCGTGCCCGCCTGGAGCACGAGCTGGCTCGCCTCGGGGATGGTCATGAAGTACCGCTTCATCTCGGGGTGCGTGATCGTGATCGGTCCGCCGCGCGCGATCTGCTCGCGGAAGATCGGGATCACGCTGCCGGCGGAGCCGAGGACGTTCCCGAACCGCACGGTGACGAAGCGGGTCTTGGAGCGCTCGGCCATCGCCTGAACGTACATCTCGGCGATGCGCTTGGTCGTTCCCATGACGGAGGTCGGGTTCACGGCCTTGTCCGTCGAGACCATCACGAACCGCTCGACCCGGTACTGATCCGAGAGGTCGGCCAGCGCCTTCGTTCCGAAGACGTTGTTCGCGATTCCCTCGTGCGGGTTCCACTCGAGCATCGGGACGTGCTTGTGCGCGGCGGCGTGGAAGACGACGGTGGGCCGGAACCTCTGGAAGATGGTCCTCATCCGGGGAACGTCCGCCACGTCCGCGAGCCGCGGCACGATGAAGAGCTCGGGGTGGAGGCGCTGGAGCTCCCGATGGATGTTGAAGAGGTTGTTCTCCGAGCGCTCGACGAGCACCAGCGCCCCAGGGTTGAACTTGCACACCTGGCGGCAGATCTCCGAACCGATGGACCCCCCGGCGCCGGAGACGAGGACCACCTTCCCCGCCATGGCGTGAGAGATGGCCTCCATGTCCAGCGTGACCGGATCGCGCCCGAGCAGGTCCTCGATGTCCACGTCCCGGAGCTGGTTCACGGTCACGCGCCCATCGATGAGATGGTCGATGCCGGGGATGGTCTTGTAGCTGACGTCCGCGGCCGCGCAGCACTCGACGATGCGCTGCATCTGGCGTCCGGTCGCGGTCGGGATCGCGATGATGACGTCCTTGACGCCGCGGGATCTCGACACCTTGGCGAGCTCGTCGATGCCCGCGATCACGCTCACCCCGTGAATCCGCCGACCCAGCTTCGAGGCATCGTCGTCGAGGAAACCGACCGGCTCGTACCTCGACCGGTGGAGACGGAGGATCTCGCGGACCAGCATCTCACCAGCGTCCCCGGCCCCGATGATGAGCAGACGACGGGGTTGCTCTTCGGTCCCCTGCATCCGCTGCCGCCAGTACGAGTGAACCGCGCGGGTGAAGAAGCGGATCCCGCCCACCGCAGTGAACGAGATGCCGGCCTCGAGCAGGAAGATCGAGCGGGGGTGGTGATCGAAGCCCAGCGCCCAGACCAGGAAGAAGTACGCAAGCGAGGAGAGCACCGTCGCCTGGAAGATCGTCAGGAGCGCGCCGATGCTGGAATAGCGCCAGACGTCGCTGTAGAGCCGGTACGCGAAGAACGCGAGCACCCGGCAGGCGAGGAGCGCCGGGAGCCAGATCCAGAGCTCCAGCAGGAATGTTGCCGGAAGCGAGAACTCGAAGCGCAGCAGCCAGGCGAAGACGAACGACGACGCCCAGAGCGCGAGATGCGCCAGAATCACCCCAAGATGCCGCATGCTTGCTTCCCCCTGTTGCCGCAGCGAGGCACCAGTGTGTTAGCACAGCTTGCACCCGGCCGGCACCACCCCTGGTCTGTCCCACACGCGCGGGACGAGGTGCAGAAACGCCGGCAACTTCTGGACATGTCAGACGCCACCGGGCCTCAGCCTTCCACCTGCGCGCCGGGCTTCCACGATTTCAGCGCCAACGGACCGCACGCTCCTCGCCGCGGGCGCGATCGAACTCGACTCTCTCCTGATCTTCGCGAGCGGCTCGGATTCGGACCTTCTCGAGAAACAGAGTACACCAGGCAACGGATGTGACCCGCGAGACTCTGTCGCGGAGCGCTCGATCCAGCGCCCGAGGCGCACAGCTCGTGGCCTCCGGCGACATACCATGCAGCTGAAGGCTCCTGTGCTCGTGCTCCACGCGCACCGGCGGCGTGCCAGCAGCTCGTAGGTCGTGGTATAGACTACACTTCTCACGCGAGGCGCCGGGGTCGGAGGCTGACCTGCCTTCGATGCGGGGAACATGACGAGCAGCCAGAGTGCAACCCTCCTTTTGATGACGGCCGTCGCCTCCATGGGAGTACGTACGAGACGCGTTCGTCTTTCGTTCGGCGACCTCTGTGATCGGAAGGTCGGACTTTTGCTTCAGGACCTAAGGCCGGCAACAGCGACAGGGTCCACAGGTCGATGTGTGCAAGGATGCGCCGCGGCAATTCGGGAGGCGACGCTCAACCACTAGATCCGTCTCCCCCTGCCTCTGCACACCTCTGTGTAGCGCACCTCGAAACGCTCGCAGCGAAGTGATGGTAACGTGCGCCGGGTGCGCACTTGCCGCGGGGCGCTGATCTCGAAGAAGGGCCAAGAACCGGGACCTTGACTCCCTCCTCGCAGAGGCCTGACGCAGTCGACCGTGAGGTTGGGCTCGGCGTCGGTACATCGCCTCGACCGATGGATGCGCCTGTGGTGCGCCATCCCATGGTCGTGGTTCAGTCGAGCATGTCCCGCAGGAATTGCGACGCGGACAGATCTGTTGAGTCTCCATGACCTTGCCGCAACCTGGGGGTTAGGATCGAGCAGTCGGCGGCGCTGCCTCGACGCAAGGTTCTCGCTGGGTTAGTCTCTTCACCTTGATTCGCTACCATCGAGTGAAGCGCCTGATTGACGTGTCCTTGTCCGCGGTCGGCCTCCTGATTGCGTTGCCGCTATTTGCGATCATCGCCATAGCGATCAAGCTCACGTCTCCGGGACCGATCTTCTTCCGGCAGGAACGTGTGGGCATGGCCGGGCGACGGTTCACGCTTCTCAAGTTCCGGACCATGAGAACGGGAACGACCGGTGCAGGGGTGACGAGTTCGAATGATCGCCGCATCACGAGCCCGGGCAGGTTGCTCCGCAGGTACAAGCTAGACGAGCTCCCGCAGGTCCTGAACGTCCTGGCTGGGCAGATGAGCATCGTGGGACCGCGCCCCGAGCTTCCCAAGTTCGTGGAGTCGTTCCAAGCCGACTACGAGCATCTCCTGACCGTTCGTCCCGGCTTGACCGACTTCGCGACTTTGGAGTATCGCAACGAGGAAATACTCTTGGCGCGCGCCGAGGACGTGGAGAGTGCGTACCTGAGTACGGTCCTCCCGGCCAAGATCGCGCTGTCTCGCCGCTACGTTGCGGAGATGTCACTCAAGACGGACATGAAGCTCATCCTCCGCACCGCTCTTGCATTGATCCGGTGAGCTCTTGAACGACTTCCTTCCATTCGCGCTTCCCGACATCGGCGATGAGGAGATCGCCGCTGTCATCTCGACCCTACGATCTGGATGGATCACGACCGGGCCTCGGACCAAGGAGTTCGAAGCCCAGATCGCAACAGCGGTGGGAAGCAAGCACTGCGTGGCGGTGAACTCCTGCACCGCAGCACTGCACCTCAGTCTCGAGGCCATCGGCGTCAAGGCGGACGACGAGGTCGTTGTCCCGACCATGACCTTCGCAGCATCGGCCGAGGTGGTCCGATATCTTGGGGCGACCCCCGTGCTCGTGGACGTGCGATCGAGCGATCACAACGTGGACCCAGCCGCCGTCGAGCAGGCGATCACGCCCCGGACACGGGCGATCATCGCGGTTCACTTCGCCGGTGTGCCGTGCGACATCGACGACCTGTCCCGCATTGCCCGGGCCCACAGGCTGCCGCTGATTGCAGACGCCGCGCACGCGCTGCCATGCAGCTATCGCGGCCGGCAGGTCGGAACGCTGGCCGACATCACGTGCTTCTCCTTCTACGCCACGAAGACCGTCAGTACCGGGGAGGGGGGCGCCGCGACGACGGACAACGCCGAGTGGGCTGATCGAATGCGGGTGATGTCCCTTCACGGAATTTCCAGAGACGCCTGGAAGCGCTACTCCGCCGACGGGAACTGGTACTACGAGATCATCGCTCCCGGCTACAAGTACAACCTCACCGACATCGCCTCGGCCCTGGGAATCGTTCAGCTCCGCCGCGCGGAGCAGATGCTTCACCGGCGGCGCGACATCGCGACCTTCTACGACGAGGCGTTCCTGCGGGAGCCAGGCGTCGAGCTGCTCAAGCCGCCCCGGGACCGCACCAACGCCCACCACCTCTACGTCTTGAAGTTGAACCCCGCCGTGCTGCGCATCACCCGCGACCACTTCATCCAAGAGCTGAAGGCGCGAGGGATCGGTACGTCGGTGCACTTCATTCCGCTTCACATGCACCCGTACTACCGAGACACCTTCGGCTACACGCCCGACCGGCTCCCGGTTGCCACGGACGTGTACCAGCGATCGATTTCACTCCCGATCTACTCGAAGATGACGGACGGCCAAGTCTTGCGCGTGACCGCGGCCGTGAAGGCAGTGCTCAGAGAGTACCGTCGATGAACAGGGCAGATCCGCTCCTCGACGAGGCCGGTCGAACGGAGAGAGACGCCGGCCGCGCCGCCAAGACGAATCGACCGGGGGGATCGCAACAATGGATACGCTCATCGTCGGCAAAGTGAACGACCGGTCCGCCTGTATTGGCGTGATCGGGCAGGGTTACGTCGGCCTCCCGCTCGGCCTCGTGTTCAGCGAGGCCGGGTTCTCAGTCATCGGCTTCGACGTCGACGCCCGGAAGGTCACTGCCATCAGCCGGGGTGAGTCGTACATCCGCCATATCGGAGCGGACCGAGTTGCCCGTGCCGTGAAGAGCGGCCGCTATGCGGCCACCATCGATTACGACAGGCTGGGGGAGTGCGACGCGATCATGATCTGCGTCCCCACGCCACTCGGGAAGCACCGGGAGCCGGACAACTCCTTCATCCACGCCACCGCCCGCGAGATCGCGCCGCGTCTGCGGCGCGGGCAGCTCGTGGTACTCGAGTCGACCACGTATCCGGGCACGACCGACCAGGAGGTAAGGCCCATCCTGGAGTCGAGCGGGCTCCAGTGTGGGAAGGACTTCCTGGTCGCCTTTTCACCCGAGCGCGAGGATCCGGGCAACTCACAGTTCTCGACGCGCTCCATTCCCAAGATCGTAGGCGGCATCGATCCCGCGGCCACGCGAGCGGCGGCCGCTCTCTACGCCGCCGCGCTCGAGCGGGTGGTGCCAGTCTCTTCTTCCCGCGTAGCCGAATCCGCCAAGCTGCTGGAGAACATTTTCCGGTCAGTAAACATCGCTCTGGTCAATGAACTGAAGATGATCTTCGACCAGATGGGGATCGATGTTTGGGAGGTCATCGACGCGGCCAAGACGAAGCCGTTCGGGTTCATGCCGTTCTACCCGGGTCCCGGCCTCGGCGGACATTGCATTCCGCTCGATCCCTTCTATCTGTCCTGGAAGGCGGCCGAGTATGGTTCGTGGGCCCGGTTCATCGAACTGGCCGGCGAGATCAACACGCGCATGCCAGCGTTCGTCGTCGCGAAGACCGTCGAGGCGCTGAACGACGTCGGGAAGCCATTGCGCGGGTCGCGCGTACTCGTGCTGGGGCTGTCGTATAAGGCCAACATCGATGACGACCGCGAGTCGCCCTCGTACGAGCTCATCGAGTTGTTCCAGCACGGTGGCGCGGTCGTGGAATACTGCGATCCCTTCTTTCCGGAGTCACGGCGCACGCGTAAGCACGACCTGCTCATGAAGTCCGTCCCATGCGCGCCGGGGGCCTTCGCCGGATACGACGCCGTCGTGGTGTCGACCGCGCACGAGCAGTTCAAGGACGAGCGGCTCTACGAGAATGTGCCGCTCGTGGTCGACACACGGAACGCGGTCGCCCCGATCCTCGCGAGGAGCGGGTCCACGTGGTCCGGCCGAATTGTGAAGGCGTGACACCGTCGTGCCCGCCTGCAGCGTAACCGCATCGAGGAACAACCCATGAGGAACTTCGCGATCACGGGCGTGGGTGGCTACATCGCGCCACGCCATTTGCAGGCCATCCGGGACACGGGCAACCGCCTCGTCGCGGCGCTCGATCCCCACGACGCCGTGGGAGTACTGGACCGCTACTTCGACGACGTGGCGTACTTCCGCGAGTTCGAACGGTTCGATCGGCATCTCGAAAAGCTGCGCCGGAAGAACGAGACTGAGCGCGTTCACTACCTGTCGGTGTGCGCCCCCAACTACCTTCACGACGCACACATTCGTTTCGCGCTACGGGTGGGCGCGGACGCAATTTGCGAGAAGCCGCTCGTCTTGAATCCCTGGAACCTGGATGCCCTCGCGGAGCTGGAGCGGGAGACCGGTCGGCGCGTCTACACGGTGCTGCAGCTCAGGCTCCATCCGGCCATCATCGCTCTCAAGAAGCGCATCGACGCCGAGCGGCCCGGTAAGATCCACGACATCGATCTCACGTACATCACCTCGCGCGGCCGCTGGTATGGGGTCTCCTGGAAAGGCGACGTGGAGAAGTCGGGGGGAGTGGCGACCAACATCGGCATTCATTTCTTCGACATGTTGGCGTGGGTCTTCGGTGGGCTCCGGGAAATGGAGGTCCACCTCTCGGAACCCACGCGTGCGGCCGGCGTGCTCCGGCTCAACAGCGCGGCGGTGCGCTGGTATCTCTCCCTGGAGAAGTCCGATGTCCCCCGGGAGCAGCGGGACAAGGGGAAGACCACGTACCGGTCGCTCGCCATCGGCGGCGAGGAGGTCGAGTTCTCCGACGGTTTCACCGACCTCCACACCGCCGTCTACCGGGACGTGCTCGGCGGCGGCGGGTTCGGGCTCGAGGACGCCCGGCCGTCGGTGACGTTGGCCCACGATATCCGGAATGCGACTCCGGTGCGCTCCGCGCGGGAGCTGCTCCATCCGTTCGCAGCGCGCCGGGTCTGACGAGCGCGGGGGGAGACATGGACTTCTTCGTTCACGAGTCCGCCTACCTCGATGAGGGCGCCCGAGTCGGGAAGGGGACCAAGATCTGGCACTTCTGCCACGTCCTCGCGGGAGCCGTAATCGGAGAGGGGTGCAGCTTGGGCCAGAACTGCTGCGTCTCCGGGGGCGTTGTGATCGGGAACAACGTCAAGGTCCAGAACAACGTCTCGATCTACGAGGGGACTGTCGTCGAGGACGACGTGTTCCTCGGTCCTTCGTGCGTCCTGACCAACGTCACCAACCCACGCTCGCAGGTGGTCCGCCGCGCGCTCTACGAGAAGACGGTCGTGAAGCGCGGCGCATCGATCGGCGCCAACGCTACCATCGTGTGCGGCATCACCGTGGGGCGATACGCGTTCATCGCCGCAGGTGCGGTGGTGGCGAGGGACGTCCCCGACTATGCGCTCATGGTGGGAGTGCCGGCACGGTTCGCAGGGTGGATGAGCCGGCATGGGCACCGACTTCCCCCTGCCGACGCCCAGGGCGTGATGACCTGCCCAGAGAGCCGGCTGCGGTACCGGGAGTCCGCCGGGATACTTCGATGCATGGACCTCGATGAGGAAGCTCCCCTACCGCCCGAGCTTGCGGTAGGAAAGGCTGTCTACGACACCTTCAAACCGTGAGGAGACCGTGACGTCGAACCCCATCCCAGTCCTCGACATGAAGCAGCAGATCCAGGAGCTGTGGCCGGAGCTCCAGGCCGCGTTCCAGCGCGTGATGTACTCCGGTCAGTTCATCCTCGGCCCGGAAGAGAAGGCCTTCGAGGCGGAGTGCGCCAACTTCCTCAGGGTGAAGCACGCGGTGGGCCTGAACTCGGGGACGGACGCTCTGTTCATCGCCCTGCGTACCCTCGGAATCGGGCCCGGAGACGAGGTGATCACCACTCCCTTTACCTTTTTCGCCACCGCCGAGGCCATCAGCCACGTGGGCGCGACCCCGGTGTTCGTGGACGTTGAGGAGGGCTCGTTCAACCTGGATCCGCAGCAAGTGGAGCGCGCCATTACCCCGAGGACGCGCGCCATCATCCCGGTCCACCTCTTCGGCCGGCCGTGCGACATGGATCGCATCCTGTCGATCGCGCGCGATCGCGACCTCAAGGTCGTAGAGGATTGTGCGCAGAGCTTCGGCGCCCAGTGGCGCGGGCGCAAGTGCGGGACGCTGGGCGACTTGGGGTGCTTCAGCTTCTTTCCCACGAAATGCCTGAGCGCCTTTGGGGACGGCGGCATGATCGCGACCGACGACGATGAGCTCGCCGGGCTCGCCCGCGCGCTCCGCGCCCACGGGAGCCGAAAGAAGTACTTCAACGAGCTGCTCGGCTACAACTCCCGCCTGGACGAACTGCAGGCCGCCATGTTGCGCGTCAAGCTCCCCCGGCTCGACTCCTGGAATGACCTGCGCCGCTCGGCCGCGCAGCGCTACGGCCGAATGCTCGCGAACGTCCACGGAGTCACTCTCCCGGAGATCACCCCCGATCACATCTTCCACCAGTACACGATCCGACTCGATCGGGGACGCGACGCCATCCAGGCGAAGCTGACAAATGCCGGTGTCGCCACCATGGTGTACTATCCGGTGCCTTGCCACCGATTGCCGGTCTACCGGGACTCGCACGCGCACCTCTCCTGTCCACTCGCAGAGCGCATGGCGAGCGAGGTACTAAGTCTTCCTATGTGGCCGGAGGTAACTGAAGAAACGCAACAGCGCGTCGTGAAGGCCCTTTGTGCCGTCCTCCAATGAGCCGTGGCGAACGGAACGCGAGACATGACTGCCAAGGGTTCTACGGCTTGGTCCTGATCGACCGACTACTGCTGGGTGTGCGCCGACTATTGCTGGGCTCATCGGCGTCATCGAGCCCCTGCGCGCCATGTCGATGCTCAACCGATGCGAGGTTGTTCGGGAGAACGGACCCAAGGCATGGTGCATTGTCGACGATCGGTGATCTGCGCGCGTTGGTGCTTTCGATGTCAGAGGCACGCTGACGATGCGGCTCGGATACGTGACAGCATCCCTCCCGTATGGAGTGAGCGAGTCGTTCTTCCTGAGCGAACTTCGAGCTCTGACCGAGTTAGGGGTGGAGGTCGTCGTCTTCCCGCTTCGTCGGCGTGGGCGGCTTCGCCCAGAGTGGGATCAAGACTCTACAGCACCCTGCGTGAGGGGCTCCGGCTTGCTCTCGGCCCCGGTCCTCGCGGCGACCACGTCCATCATGGCCCAGTACCCGCTGCGCACGGCCGGCTCGATCTCGCCCATCCTGCGAAGGCCCTGGCACCACTTACTCAAGAACCTGGCGGTCGTGCCGAAGGCCCTCTGGCTGGCGCGCGAGCTCGAGCGCAACGGCTGCGACCACCTCCACGTTCACTGGGGAGGGACGACGGCGTCGGCGGGGATGATCGCCGCGAGCATCGCCCATGTCCCATGGTCGCTCACCTGTCATCGCTGGGACATATACGAGAACAATCTCCTTCGTGAGAAGGTTGCGTCGAGCGCCTTCACCCGATTCATCTCCGAGCGAGGGCGTCAGGACGCCATCGCCCTTGGCGCGCCGACGGCGCGAACGCGCGTCATTCCGCTCGGGGTGACCATCCCGCCGCTCGACACGTGCGTCCCATGGCCGAGGCGCGAGCCTTTCACGCTGCTCAGCCCGGCCAATCTGATCCCGGTAAAGGGCCATCAATACCTTCTCGGGGCAATGCGCCAGCTCGTCGGAAGCGGCGCCGACGTTCGGCTGTTGCTCGCCGGCGACGGCCCGCTGCAGGGAGAACTTGAGGCGGAAGCGACGCGAATGGGCATAGCAGGTCGCGTCGACTTCCTGGGCCAGGTGTCGCACGCCAGGATTCTGGAGATGTACGCGAGACGGGCCGTCCACGCGACAGTCCTGTCCAGCGTCGATCTCGGCGGCGGCCTGCACGAGGGTGTGCCCGTCTCCCTGATGGAGGCGATGGCGTACGGTGTCCCGGTGGTGTCAACGACGACAGGCTCCATCCCCGAGCTCCTCCCGCCGAGCATGGGCTTGACCGTCCCCGACAAGGATGAGGGCGCCCTCGCTTCCGCGCTTCACGCGCTCGTCTCCAGCGAGGACGTGCATCAACGAGCAGCCCGCGCGTGCCGCGACCGCATCGCGACCGGCTGGGACATCGCTCGATCGGTCGCCACCCTTGTGAAGGAGATCGAGCAAACAGCAGGTTGACGAGTTAACAGGCCAACGGGCGGCTCCCCGACTTCAATAGCTCCCGGTAGAGCGTCTCGTAGCGCCGAGCCATAGCAGCGACATCGAGCGAATCGTGCGCGTAACGCGCGCATGCCCTCCCCATTCGTTCTCTCGCTTGCCTATCGAGGGCCATCTCCAGCATCTTGGTCGCCAATGCCCTAGGATCGCGTGGGGGTGCTAGCCGACCCGTGACTCCCTCGGCAATCAGATCTGGAACGCCACCGACGGCCGTCGCCACAACCGGCAGACCCGCAGCCATCGCCTCCATGATGGAGACCGGCGTCCCTTCCCAGTCCGAAGATAGGACGAATACGTCGCTCGCTCCAAGCACCTCGGGAACGTCTCGCCGCTGCAACAGAATGCGGACTCGCCCGCCGAGCCCTTTGGAAGCCACGGCGTTCTCGATGTCGCTCCTCGCTGGCCCATCTCCCACCAGGACGAGCAAGGCGTTCGGCACTTCTACAGCAAAGGTCGCGAAAGCCTCCAGCAGCGTCAGGATGTTCTTCTGAGGCGCAAACCTGGCCACGCAAGTGAGAACGAACGCATCTATGGGGATGGCCTCTCGCTGACGCCATGCCTGGCGTGACGCGTGCGCGCGGGCGAACCTGGACAACGGGATGCCTATGGGGATAGTGGCATGAGTGCCCCTTCCGTAGACACGTCGAAAGCTGGCGTCGACCTCCGCGCCGATCGCTACAGGAGCCGCTCCGAGCCGAAAGGCGGCCGAATGTGCCCACCTGTGGACGAAAGGCACCTCGTGCTTGGCGACGTTGTGCAACGTGTGTACGACTGGTAACCGATTGAAGAGAAGCGTCGGTACGAGGTACGCCAAAGCACTACGGTGAGTGTGAACGACATGCGGCGCCAAGCGCCGAATGACACTCTTCACTGCTTTGATCGTCCGCAGGTCGAACCCTATGCGCTTCCCAAGATAGAGGACCGGCACGCCTTGGCCCTCGAGATCTACCTCTATCGCCGTCCCGCTTCGCTCGTACAGGCTGACAACTGTGGTCTCCACGCGCTCGCGGTCAAGGGCACCTACGAGGTTCAACAACATTCGCTCGGCGCCACCCACGCCCAGGTCAGGGATCAGCTGAACTACGCGAAGAACATCATTGCTCACAATCCACCTCGCGTATGGATACCGCCCGCCTGCACCTGCGCTCGCTCGGCGCTTCGGAGCACGAGCCCGCTCGTCACGATTTGGACGATCGAACCCGCTGCCGCACCCGCGATTGCACCGTTGAGTCCCCAGGCGGGCACCAGGCCCGCACATGCACCGAGCGTTACGAAGACCACCGCGCAAAACAGCGGCACTTGAATGCGCACCTGCTTGGCCATTGTCATGGAGTGCCCAAGAAACGAACCCGCGTATGATAGCCCTGCAGCCACGCTGAGCCAGACGAGCGCGTTGGCTCCCCTTGAATACTCCGGAGCATAGACCCGGGTCAGGATGAGCTTTCCCAGCACGGCGCTCAGAAGGGCGCCGCACACGCCCATCAGAAGACCCAACCCAGCGAGCCTCCAAGTGAGGTTTCGAAAGCCTTGATAGTCTTCCTTCGAAAACATCTGGGCCAGACGCGGGCACGTTGCGGTGGCCACACTGCTGACGACATTCGACCCGACATTCGTCAACTGGCTGATGGCAGCAAAGACACCGAGTTCCCCGAGCCCTGCGTGCTTCTCCAAGAAGAACCGTGGTACGCTGGCCTGCGCCGCGACGAGCGCGACCACGATCCCGAGCGGCAAGCCCAGCAGGCCCAGCCGCAACAGCGAGCGCAACTGTCCGTCGAGCGCCAAACGCCCTTTTCTTCCGGTTGGGCGAGCCACCATGGCCCATGCGGCGAGTGGACCGAGCGCCGAACCCAGCGCAGCCAACGTGAGGTCGCGCCAGAGCCACATCGCGGTTGCCGCCGCAACAAACGCAAGAGCGCCATCGACGAAGAGCACCTTGGCAACGAAGTTCAGCTCTTCTTTCGCCTGGAGCCGGCCCAGGTGGATGTCCACAACGGCATCGATCCCCTTGGCCAGCCCAACGACTCCGACCGTCGTGAGCATATTGCCGCGGTATCCGAGCGCGAGTGACACGGGCATTACCGCGAGAAGAGCGAGGCTTGTAAAGAGCACTCGCGCTCTCGCAAAAGCAGCGAAGCTGTATTGTGGGTACGCTCGGGACAGCCACAAGCTTCGGAGCTGTAGGCTCGAGAACACCAGGATGGGCGTCGTCACCGCCCATGCGAGAGCCATCTGACCCACCATGGCTTCCGTTCCGCATTTCGCAATTGCGATGATGATCCCCCATTGCGACATTCCATATATCGCGTTTCCGGCGAGCGCCCAGCCGATATTCTTCGACAGGGATGCACGCGTCATGGAACTCGAACGATGGGATGTGGGTCCAGCGGGACGGCCGCAACGGAAGCGGAGGGGGTCTCGGCGACCGTGCCCGGCAGCCGAGCCAGAGACACTCCCAGAGTAAGAAAGTAGAGTTCCTGCACACGCTCACCGAAGAAGGATGGCACTGAGATACCGTTGATCAACCATCCCACCGTCGCCATGAGACAGGCCACGCGAAGCGCGGGCGCGCCCTCGCTCGACCGCATCAGGGTCGACACCGCTATCCCAATCATCAGCGCAAAGGCGAGGCCACCCGCCAGGCCGTGCACCAACAACAGGCCTAGATAGAGGCTATCCAGGGGAGCGGCCTCCATCGTTCGAAGCCCGAGAAGCGGGCTCTGCAGGAAGAGGTTCCAGTTCGTCTGCCAGTAGGGGAGCCGCGTGTCAAATATAGACTCCCCTGTGTCAGAGCCGCTTCCCGACAAGAGCTGCGCGATTCGCTCCCTCGGCGCATCCGGAAGAGCGCAATAGACCGCGACGACTATCGCTCCCACCAGGAAGGCAGAAAACACGGGGCGTGAGCGAGCGATTCGCCATGCGATCATGCAGACAACGGCCAAGGCTCCCGCATACGCACCGCGAGACCAACTCACGGCAACGATCCAGAGGGCCGCAGTGCCAGCGACCGCCAGCCAGGCCTTGCGCGACCCGGAACGGGCTTCGACGAGTTCAGCGCCAGCCAAGGCCAAGATCAGGACTCCGAATGAGCCCAAAACATTCGGCTGTCCATCGAACGTCCCATACGCCCGTCCGACGTTGAGGGCCTCGAGAACGAGATCGAAGTCGCTCTTGCGCGTGAAGGCAGCAACGCTTACCCCGTAGAAGGGCTCCCATCTGAAGAGTTGAGCGGTCGCGAACAGGGCGATCGCCACTCCCAGGCCCAGCAGCACCTGCGCGAATGCGCGGCGACTAGCAGCACCCATCCTAAAGCCGACCATCAGGCCTAGGAGAAGCACCAAGGGGACACGAATGGTGCCCCATGTCCCCGCCACCGCACCTCCGGTGCTTGCCGATGGCACGAAAGCAAGGGACCACAGCGCGGAAAGGGCTGATAGAGCCGCAAACGCCCATGCGGGGCCGAGCGAGCGCTCCCTCAGTGCCTGTGAGAGGGCCATCGAGTCCGTCCGCGCGAGGGCAAGCACGATGGGCAAGAGCAAGAGTTGATCGAGCTTGAGACCTCGACTGGCGAACTCCACCTCAAAAGGCAAAGGAGGAGCCAACAGGAGAATCGCGCAGTAGCCGATGAGAACTAAGAGGCCTACCCGCTCGCGCTTGAGTTGTCCCTGCTCGCTCATCTGGTTGAGGAAATCCTCGGCATCGGCATCCTCGCCGCCGCAGGGAGCCGAAGAGCGTAGCACATGCTTGCAACCATTTCAGTGCGAACGGGTGTTGACCGTTCGCACTGGCTTGCGCTCTAGATGAAGAACGCGAGACGGGGGAGAAGCTTCGGGGTCACAGCCGCGCATCAGGGTGCGGCATGTCGGCACAGACCAGGCTGCGGCCGAGGCGTCTCGAAGTCATCATGGGGTATGCTCTTGCGTCTCGCACGGCTCATCGCGGCACCCTGACCTCGCACGAGCCCAACCTCAACTCCGCTAGTTGACTCGTGATGACCTTCGACCTTTCTTTCTTGAGTGATCGGTCAGCCGTCAAGCGGATGGCTGCCATTGCACTTGCGTGTGGTCTGCTTGGAGCAGTCTACGCACTCTGTGCGCCGCAGTGGTTCTCTTCAGTTCTTACTGTCGTTCCAGCCAAGCAGCAGAGGTCTGGGTTCTCCAGCCTTCTGGGGCCCGATCTCTCTGCTTTCGCAGGCGGCTTCGACGGCGCGCTCGGTGGATCAGCTGAGGTGTCGCGAATTGCTGCGGTGCTACAGAGTATTCAGGTGACCGATGCGGTGATCGCAAAACTCGATCTCCGCACTCGCTACAGGACGAAGTATCTCGAAGACGCTCGCGTGGCCGTGTGGCAGCACTGCAACGTCCGGACTCTGAGCAAGCCAGGACTCGTGCAGCTTTCGTGCGAGGACAAGGATCCGGCTTTTGCGAAGACGATGCTCGACTATTTTGCCGAGTTCGGGAACCAAGTGTTTCGTGGGGTGAGTACCGGGACGGCAGCCGAGGAGGTGCGTTTCCTGGAGAAGCACGTTGCCGAACTGCGGCGCCAAGCGGATGAGAGTGGCGCGAGAATGCGCGAGTTCCAAGAGCTTCATGGGATCGTTGACTTAGACACGCAAAGCCGGGCGGTTGTCTCTGCCATGACCACCCTGAACTCGCTGCGACTTAGCAAGCAACTGGAGCTCGACTACCTGCGCCGCTTCTCATCCGCTGACGAAGCCTCGACAAGGGCACTCGAATCGCAACTCTCTGTAATGGATGGACAGCTTCGCGGTCTAGCCGAGAAGTCCGCCCCCTCCGATTCGCGGTCAGGCGGCAAGCGTGGCGGAAGCGACCGGCGTGTGTTCCCCGCCGCTCTAGAGGTCCCGCGCCTCCGCGCGGAATACGAGAAGCTCTATCGTGACCGGAAGGTGAGCGAAGCGAGCCTTATATTCGCCCTCGAGCGCCTGGAGGGTGCCCGAGCGAGCGAAGCACGCGACGTATCGACCTTCCTGGTACTCGATCCTCCCACGGTGCCCACGAAGCGCTCCCGGCCCCGTCGTGTGCAAATCGTGCTGACCTGTGCGCTTTCTGGTCTCTTCCTCGCTGCTGCTTACGGGTGGTGGAGGGATGGCGTAAGGAGAGGTTCGTTGCCCGACTGGCCTCGGTTACGTGCATGAGCGTGATCGCTCCCATGCTACGACCAGACACCTCCCGCCGAGCAAAAATCTAGGGAGGGAGCACGACGACATTGCCAGTTGGAATCGTGCCGGTGCACGTCTCATGGCCGCTGCCTGGCTGTCGTGAGCGGGGGCTGCACGATGTTCAGGGTCTCCGTCTGGAACCCTGGGTGCGATCCGTACTCGCAGAGGGGTGCACGTCCGGGTGAGCGGGCTTCCGGAGTAACCGCGCGCTCGGATGTCGATCCTGGGTGTGATTGTCAGTCGCCACGAATGACGAAGTCGATCGTCAGGGTTTGCGGCGACACGGCGCCGTTGAAGGCGTTGATGTGGGCGGAGGTACTTGTCACGGAACTGGCATAGGCCGGGTACTGTCCGGTACCCGTGACGCTGAACCCCGTCACCGTAGCGGAGACCCGCGCCCCGGCGATCGGCTCCGGGAAGTTTTCCACGCAGGTCCCCGCGGAGTTGGAGGGAAGCGAAGTCGTCGTGCATTGACCAATGTACTCACGCGAGTATCCGCGGCGGCTGGACAGTGACCCGGACTCCACCCCGACCCGATCGCCGATGCCATTGTTGCGAATGTCGTTCAGGCCTACGAACGTGGGGGCGTTGTTCACCTCGTCGTAAACCCCGGTGACGGTCTGGCCCTGCGCATCGATCCTGTTTCGCTCCACCACGGGCCCGAGGACGCGCAGCGTCGGAAATCCGGAACGCCGCAGCGCGATCACGGTCTGTGTGCCGTAGGCATGGATCGTGTTGTCCGCGTATATTGTTCCGTTGCCGTTCATGTCGCGGATCACGTCTTCGCCCAGAAAGGCGCCGGTGATGTTGCAGTTGATAATCCGATTGTAGGACGGGAGCGCGTAACCTGCCCCATCGGAGCCATGGACCCAGACGGCGTGCTCCGCGGTCCCCCCGCCGTCCATGTCGAGGGTGATCGTGTTATATGCCACCTTCTCGAAGAGGATGACCCCCGCCGACTGCCGCAGGAGCGGCTGATCCGCGGGCTTCACGACGTTCCGCACCTTGGCGCGAACTGTGTTGTACTGCGTGACGGGATGCGTCTGGAGTGAGTAGAGCTGCATCGCTGCGTTACGAACGCCGTCGATGTCCGCGTCGATCGTGTTGTAGCTGGCCCCCGTGGACAAATAGAGCGCGTGACGTTCCACTGTCCGGGCGACGAGTGTGAAGCGGCACCATTCGGCGGGAGAGAGCAGGAGACCGTATCCCTCGCTGGAGCCCACCGCCCCCACGATGTTATGCGCGTAGATTCGGCCATGCCACCGGGCAGGAATGAGCGAGGCCAAAGGCTGCGCATGGACCCCGATCGTCACGTTCGTCACCTCGACGTCAAGCTCCACGTCGGAGGCGCCATCGGTGGCGGGATAGATCCCGCGCTCGCCTGACCCTCCGATCGTCCCGAGCCCGGTCAGTTTGACGCCGAGCACCTTGGAACCGGTACTCACGCGCACCAGGGTGATCCCGGCAGCGCCCGCCACCAGCGAGGCGTTTCGCAGGGTGACGCCTGCGGGCACCGTCACGCTAGACGTGATTCGATAGGTGCGCCCTCCGCCGTCAACGATCTTCGAACCGGAGACCGCCGCGAAGAGCGCCGCGTTGATCTCGGTCGAGTCGTCACCGGTCTCACTAGCGGGCGCACCGGCGATGTCCTCCGGTGAGAGCACCTCTGTAGCTCGCACCGCCGCCGTGCCGCCACCGGCCGTAACGAACGTGCTCGTCCCGCCAATTGTTCCCACTGCTAGCACCGCCTTGGGCGCCGTGACCCTCGCCGGGCGCGCGACAGCCTGATCGGCAACACGGCGATCGATTTGCTGGGCCTCCCCGACACGGTTGTCGAGCTCGGACTCGAGCGTCTTCGCCCACAAAGGCCCGTTCGTCGAAAAGGGACCCGGGTCCTCCGTGACCGGCTTCGTACGCTGGATCCGCACAGTGACGCCCGCCGCCGGGGCGGTCGTAAAGGTCACGGTTCCGCCCGGCGAGATGTACTGGCTCCCTTTCAGTGTGACCGTGTGGCCGGAGGTCTGCTTCACACCACCGAGGAAGACCTCGACCGAGCTCGCCGAGCTCGTCGTGAAGGTGAACGCGAATCCCCTTGTCTCGCCGTTGCCGGTGTAATCGACCCGCGAACTCGTGCTCGGCACGGCAGCGAGGACCGAGACGGCAACCACTGCAACGAGTCCCACTCCGATGCGCATGCGCTTCATGACCTTGTTAGATACTTGCGATGTTGCCGTAGCCCCGCTTCGTGGCGAGGCTCGGAACCGTGATCTGGATCTAGTGGCCACCAGACGCAGGCTTCTGCCACGATCTGGCCGCCCTCCCCGTCCTGAGATCCGGGCGTGCAGGTCCGTGAACCCCTGTACGGGCTTTACGCCCTCCCGAAAGACGTTCTCGCCCTGAATTGGAACGACAGCACCACGATCGCCTGCTTCCCGGTACCCCAGAGCGTCATCCGGCCGTGCTCGACCATGCCGTCGAGTACAGCGATGACCGTCTTGCCCTCGATGTGGTTGAGCCCCGTCACCACGATCGGATCCGCCGTCCACCTCGGCGACGACGGCCGAGTGAAGGTAGGGCCGGAGCGAGCGAAGCGCCTCGGCCTCGGAGAGGGAGGCCATTCGACCAGCACATGGGCCTCACCCGCACGATGAGGCACAGGACCGAGCCGTTCGGGCCGTCGACATGGCAGCGTCGACGAGCTGACCACCCAGATCCACCGCTACCAAGCTCACGACCTTCTGGGGAGGTCGTCTGTGCAACAGGTGAGCGTACCGTCGTACGGCTCAAGAAGGGTACGCCGTTCGGATCGCGAGCAAACCGCGCGCGCCGAACGAGGTTGCCCGAGTGACATCCCTTTCGGATCAGGGGATTGGGGATTCCGCGGCGGTGACGGGAGTCCTGTGATGGTGGGGCTCGACACGCGAACCGGGCTCACGTCGATCGGCAACACCGTCAACGGGGTGCTGTAGCCAGAGCTGCGTGCCGGACATTTTCAGCTCCTGCATTGGGAGCCTCCAACCTCGGGAACGTGGAGCGTTGGGGATCGCGTGGTCAATTCGATTCCCACAGTGGGGCTGCCCAAGGCGTGAATATGCACCGTCGGCGGCACGCCCGGAACCTGGGAGAGTGAGGGGGACCTGTGACCCTCGCTCGTGAGAGCTTGAAGCGGAGATCGCAGCGCTCACGTCCGTGCGGACGATGCGCGAGCATCGGCGTGAAGCTCTTGTTCTCGGCCCGCTTTCGGTCGCTCCTGCTGAACGACGAGCCTGATGGACGTCGATTGTTCCAGCGAACCAACTTGCCCCACGACCACGAGGTCGTAGGTCCCCGGCGGGGTCGGGGTTTCCGAATCCTCATTCGAGTGCCCGCAGCCGCCCGCGCCAAGTCTGATATGCTGGTCTCTTCCCGGGAGGGGGAAATATGTCGAGAACTGCAAGCTGGAATCGTGCCGGGGCGTACCTGGTGGTAGCTGCCTGGCTCTCCCTTTCCGCGTGCGACGGCAGCAACCCGCCTCAGCCGGACATCCGAGTGACGTTCGACGGCTGGGAAAGGTGGCGCGGCGCTTACAACTTGCCCGAGTACCGCGTCAACGTTCGCGTATCGTCGACGTCCCCGGTGACCGGCATAACCGCGGAAAACGTTGGCATATCGCAGCCCGTCGCGATGTACGAGGGAACCCCGGGCCGTTGGCACCGTTCACTCAAAATGGTGGTCGGCGACAATCCGCTCAGGTTCCAAGCGACCGATGATCATGGCAACACCGCTGGCTTCGATGTCCTAGTCATCCTCGATCGACCGCCTGTCATCACCGTGCTGGAGCCGGCCGAGTCCTCGCTTGCGGATCCCACCATCCATGTGTCTGCAACGTGCAGCGATGACTTGAGCGCGGGCTGCACGATGTTCACGGTCTCCGCCTGGGACCCTTTCTGCGATCCGTACTTCCCCTTGTCCTGCGAAGGGTTTCCCAGTGGTCGTGTGCTGCTCCGGGGCACGGACGAGATCTCCGGAGTTGTGGACTTGAGCGCCTTCGCCGGCCTGGATGTGGTGTGGCTCAGCTTCGACGCCATAGACTCGACGGATGGGTACAGTCGCGCTGGAGTGCACCTCCAGGTGAGCGCGCCCGAGTAACCGCGCGCGCTCGATGCCGAACCTGGGGTGTGAGAGGTAGTCGGTTTCGGAGAGGGCCTGCGAAGCTATCTCGCCGCCGGGCGCTTGCCAATCCAGCAGAGGCGGTGGGTGCGAAGAAACGGCAGCGCGTTGAAGACCGAGTACAGTGCGGGGTGGACCCTCGTAACGAGGCGACTGATCGGGGGAGCCAACGTGACCCATGCACACCTGGCGATGCCGTCCGGAAAGAGCTCACGGACTCTCTTCTGAGGGACGCCCCTGACGTCCCGGTTCACCGGGTTGTCATACGCAAAGTCGTACCAGATGACGCCGCCCCCCGGCTTGACCCAGGCCCACATCCTTCGCGCCAGCCTCGCCTGGAACTCTCCGTCGAGGATCGACGTGAAGACGGTGCTCTGAAGGACGACGTCGAACGACTCGTCGACCACATCCAAGGCAAGAGCATCACCCGGCAGGAGCCGTATCGACGAGGGTAGCCGTTCTCTGGCAGTAGCGAGTCGGTCTGGAAGGAGCTCGTTTCCCACCAGGTTCCTGGGCGAGAACCCCAGCCGCACCAGGTCGAGCAGGTTCGCGCCGTTGCCGCAGCCGATCTCGATCAGCGTACGATCTGCGAGCGGGGGAAGGCGAGCCTTCTGCAATAGCCGGATCAAGGCGCGCTCGCGCTCTTGGGCGCCCATGTACACTGCCGGATTCAGCGGGTCGTAGCGCCAGGCGCCTATGTGCGCCCGCCTTTCGTAGCGATCGGCGACCGCGCTCGGTTCGTGGTTGAAGTCATCGCCCTCTGGCTTCATGTGCTGACTCCGTCCCTCTTGTTGTTGGGCACACTCTGGGGCTTCCATCGCGGGTGCTTGCACGGACCCACCGCCAGGACGTCGCGCGCGTTGTTCTGCATTAGGCAGGTTCCGGACAGCACGCTCTACGGAACGGCCGAGAGTCCTCGGTTTCGAGTGACGATGGGATCATGAGCGCATTGCCTCCAGGAATCGCGCGGAGAGCACGTCGTACGTGTGGTGAGCGAGGATGTGGCGCCTCCCGCGAGCGCCCATCTCGCGCCGCGACTCGGGGCTCGCCGCCATCAGTTCACGAACCGCCCCGACGACGGCCGCAGGATCCTCGGGAGGAACCGAGAACCCGCAACCGGACTCCGCGACCAGATCGTTCCCGGCCTCGACGGCGTGGATGACGGGCCGCTCGGCCATCATGTAATCGAACAGCTTGTTGGGGCTCACTCCGAACCGATACAGCGGTCGGCGCAGCCACCCGATGTACGCTGCATCCACTCCCGCCAGGAGCGCCGGAATGGCCCCCTTGCTCACGGGATCCATGAAGAGGATGTTGTCGAGCCCGAGTTGCTCTGCCCTCGCGCGAAGCCTCGCCTTCTCGGGCCCTTGGCCGACGAGCACGAATCCCACGCGCTCTCCCCGGAGCGCCACGGCTGCATCGATGAGAGGGTCGAGCGCGTTGGAGAGGCCGTGACCCCCGGCGTACCCGACCAGGAATGGATAGGTCTTCCTGAACCGCGACAGGGACGCACCGACCTCGTCCGGGAGCGGTACCGTGTTCGCCTCCCACTCCGCCACATCGATCCCGTTTGGCACGTATACGAACTTGCCCGCGGCGAGGCCGTGCTCGCGCATGTGAGGTTCCGCGCAGGGAAGCATGGACACCACCTTGTCTGCCCGGCTGTATGCGAAGTTCTCGGCGAACTGCATCACCGCTATGAAGGGGTTCCATCGCGACATGTTGCCCAGCTCCATGGGCGACAACGGCCACAGGTCGTGGACCTCGTGAACCAACCTGCTGCCGTGCCTTCGTGCGATGGAACGCGCTGGGATCGCATCCAGCGGATAGGTGGACGACGCGATCACGACATCCGGCGCGAAATCACGCGCGAGCTCGGCGCCGTGGCGTGCCAGCCCGAGCACGAAGGACATCATGTTGCGGATCCGACCGAGGCCATTCCCGGCGTACTGCCCTGCGGCGATCCAGCAGTACTCGACGCCATCTACCACCTCGCGCTGGATCCCCGGCCTTGCCGGAGGCTGGCGCGAACGGACGTGGGAGAACCCAGCCGCCACGATCCGCACGCGATGCCCGAGTTTCTGCCACGCGCGGGCCATGTAGTACGGGCGGTACTCCATACCGTGAAGTGGGGAGCCTGCGTAATGGTTGATGAGGAGGATGTTCATCGGCGTGACTCGTGTCCGTTGAGCCGGATCAAGCCCAGTGAGCCGGCGAGCTGCTCCAGGGTTCTCGGGTTGCCCGGGTACGGAGCTTTGTCAAAGGCTTCACTCCGGCCGCTCTCGGGCGAGGAGGCGCACGAGGTCGGAGCCGATGACGCCGCAGCCAGTGGTGACTGAGACGGTCTTGTTCGCCAGATGCTCTCCATACCCGGAGGTGAGCCGCAAAGAGAACCTGGATGACTACGACGAAGGAAGGGCTGCCGCAACATAGGACTGAACGCCGGTCACCCACTCGCACGCTTGGACCAGTCCGGAGTCCGAGGTACTATGGCGCGCCTTGCGCGGTGGTGGCGAAGTACCGGGGACCCCTCGCTCGGCCTGGCAGCTCTGGTTGGAGCACACACCTTCCCACGTCACGACTGGATAATGACCCGCAAGCCCTTCTGCCGTGCATTGGCCATCTTTCTGAGCTGCCAGCCTGTGTTCTGGATGGACAGTACCGTGCTCGCGCAAGCGTTTGATGAGGAGGGCGCCAAGAGGCCCGCTTTCCCATCTGACGCCGATCCCTCGAGCGGAGTGCCAGAGCCGCGCGAGCCCTCTTCTACGCCCGAGCTTCCGCCTCGCCCCAGCACCGCAACCGACCTTACCACGCGCAGCGGGCTGCCCCCGGTGGACGCCCCTGTGGATCCCACCACGTACGTGTGTGGCCCCGGGGACATGCTGGACCTGAACTTCTGGGGTCTGCAGAACCAGCGGCTTCGCGTGACCGTCGACATGGAGGGCCGCGCTTTCGTCCCGAAGATCGGTTTCCTGAAGGTCGCAGGGAGAACCCTCGAGGACGTTCGCAAGATGATGCGGGAGTCCGTGGCGCGTTACTTTCCTGGCCTGGGATTCGACGTGGGTCTGGCTGAGCCGCGCACCTTCCTCGTGCACCTCGCCGACGATGTCGCCCATCCTGGCTCGAAGATGGCGCGTGCCGTCGACAGAGTCGCCACGGTCATCGCGCGCGAGGGCGGTCTCGGACCCAAGGCTTCACGGCGAAGAATCGAGATCCACAGGAAGAACGGAACGGTTTTGAAGGTCGATCTGCTGCGCTTCGAGATTACCGGCGACGTGCGCCACAACCCGTACCTGCTGGATGGCGACGTGGTGCGCGTTCCCTTCGAGGACTTCGCTGTCACGGCAAGCGGAGCGGTGAATCGCCCGGGGCGTTACGAGCTGACCGGGTCGCGCGACCTTGTGGAGCTCCTCGAGCTGGCGGGAGGGCTCGCGCCGTCCGCGACGCGGGAGCTTCCCGTCAGCATCGTCCGACGCCTTGCCGACGACAGCCAGGACCAGCGGCTGCTTCCCTTCGAGGAAGCTGGAGCCCTGCCCGCGTTCACCCTGGAGCGAGAAGACATCGTACGGATCCCCGAGGTCACGGAGCTGGAGCGCTCGGTCACCGTGGTTGGCGCACTGAGCGGCGTCCGCCCGCCGGTCGCCGACAGCGGCGTGAAGCTTGACGAGGCGTCGTCCACGCGTCGACTCCCGTTCATCGACGGCGACACTGTGCGGACCCTGCTCGCGCGGGTCGATGGCGTGGGCCCGCTTGCCGATCTGGAGCGTGCGTATGTCATCCGCGACGGCAAGTCGATACCCGTGGACCTGTACAAGCTCGTGACGCTGCGCGAAGTGAGCGCCGACCTGCCGCTGGAGCTTGGGGACACGCTGGTCATCCCGTTCAGGCAGCGAAACATCACGGTTGCGGGTGCCGTGTTCACTCCGGGCTCGTTCCCGTACAACCCGAGCTTCGGGGTGGAGCAGTACCTGGCCCTCGCTGGTGGCCGGAACCGGTTCGCCCAGAGCCTACGAGACACGCGCATCATAACCCCAGACGGCACCACCCAGACGTACGTCCCGGACTTGAAGATCGAGCCGGGGTCGTCGGTCGTCGTCCCGGAGCGCAACTACTCTCGCCAGGAGGGCGTCCAGATCGTCCTCGGAGTGGCGAGCGTCGTGATCAGCGGTGTCGCCGTCGTGCTCGCTGCCAAGAAGGGATC
>JAEZYO010000447.1 GCA_023419055.1 Pseudomonadota bacterium
CCATGAGGCTCGTCGGCAGCGTATCGTTGGCAGGGGCGTCCTCGGCGGCGAGGATGGGCGCGTAGGCCGCGAGCTCGTCACAGAGCTTTGCCGCGCCCGCGCCGGCGACGAGGAACCCCGCGCCGTCGCACAAGGCGAGCGCGTCCAGATCGGAGCGTCGGCGAGCCGCCTCGAGCAGGCGGGTCAGCGCTCCGAGGGTGGTCTCGCAGCGGTCCTTGCGCCGCTCGTCCGTGGGTCCGAAAGCCTGCCCGTTCTGGCCAGAATGCATCCATCGCACGCTAAAAGCCGCGCCCGGCGCGGGCCAAGTTCCTCGCGACCTGTGCTAAACCCCCGGACCCTTTCGATGAACCCCCCGAGCCTCCTGCCCCTCGTCGAGAGCCGCCACGTCATCGTGTGCGCCGGAGCGGGCGGCGTGGGTAAGACGACCGTCGCGGCCGCCCTGGCGCTCGGCGCCGCCCTGCGTGGCCGGCGGGTGCTCTGCCTCACCATCGATCCTGCCAAGCGGCTCGCGGACACCTTGGGGCTCTCGGGGCTCGGTTCGGAGCCGTCGCAAGTCGACAGCGCTCGCTTTCGCGAGCTCGGGCTCGACGTCCCGGGCAGCCTCTCCGTTCTGGTCATCGACACGAAGAGCACGTTCGACGAGATCGTCACTCGTAACGCGAAGAGCCCGGAGGCTCGCGACCGCATCCTGAATAACCGCTTGTATAACTACGTCTCGACGAGCCTCGCCGGGACGCAGTCGTACATGGCGATGGAGAAGGTGCTGGCGGTCAAATCCGATCCGCGCTTCGACCTCATCGTCCTCGATACGCCGCCCACGAGCGACGCGCTCGACTTCCTGAACGCGCCCGAGCGCTTGATCGAGGCGCTCGATAGCCCCGCCATGCGCTGGCTGGTCGAGGCGTTCTCGACCCAGGGTCGCTTCAGCTTGAACGTGCTGGCGCGCGGCGTCGCGGCGCTCCTCCGCAGCGTCGGCAAGCTCACCGGGCAGGGCTTCCTCGAGAGCATGGCGGAGTTCGTGAGCGAGCTGAACGATCTGTTCGGGGGCTTCAAGGAGCGGGCGCGCCTCGTCTCCAAGGCGTTCCGCGCGAAAGAGTTCGCGTACACCATCGTCGCGAGCCCCGCGTCGGCCGCTCTCGCGGAGGCGCGCTTCTTCGCCGCGCGCCTGAGCGAGCTTGGCATGCGCGGAGACGCCGTAGTCGTCAATCGGGTGAACCCCGCGGAGGGGGAGCGCCCGGCGCTCGACGACGTCATGAGCGCGCTCACGGCCCGCGGCGCGCCCGCCGAGCTCGCGGCGAGCGCCCTGCGCGCGTACGACGAGGAGCGCCGGCAGGGCGAGCTCGACGCCGAGTCGATCGCTGCGTTCGAGCGGGAGCTCGCGCGCATTTCGCGCCACCCCCCGCCGATCCTCGAGGTCCCGGTGCTGGCCGGAGAGGTACACGATCTCTCGACGCTGCGAGTGATCGCCGAGCGCTTGCTCGGCTAAGCGGCCGTCAACCCTCGGAGTCGTCGCCGCGCCGCGAGCGCTTGCGGTACTCGACCTTGATCGGCACGCTATCGAAGCCGAACGCCTTTCGGATCTGGTTCGCGACGAAGCGCTGGTAGCTTTCCTTGATGTTCTCGGGGTAGTTCGCGACCGCGACGAACAGCGGCGGCGAGACCCGCGCCTGCGTGATGTAGTAGATGCGCGGCGCTCGGTTCTGGTGCGTGGGCGGCGGCTGGCGCTCGAGCACCTCGCGGAAGAAGCGGTTGAGCTCGGCGGTCGGCACGCGGCGCTGCATCTCGTCGGCGGCCTTGCCGACCTTGGACATGAGGTCCGGCACGCCGTAGCCGGTCTTCGCCGAGATCTCCACGATGGGCGCGGAGCGCGCGAAGTGGAGCGAGCTCTGCGCGTTCTCGAGCGCCTTCTTCTTGTCCTCGCGCGACATCAGGTCGACCTTGTTGAGCCCGACCACCACCGCTCGCCGTCGATCGATGGCAAGGCCGAGCAAGCGAGCGTCTTGCTCGGCGGGGCCCTCCGTCGCGTCGCACAGCAGCACCACCACGTTCGCGCGCTCGACCGCTTTGATCGAGCGAAGCACGCTGACGAGCTCGAGCCCCTGCTCGACGCGGGCCTTGCGGCGCACGCCGGCGGTGTCGACCATCAAGAACTCGCGCCCGCCGAAGCTGATGCGCGAGTCCACCGGATCGCGAGTCGTCCCGGGCTTGTCGTCGACCAGCGAGCGCTCGCTTCCTGCGAGCCGGTTGAAGAGCGAAGACTTTCCGGCGTTCGGGCGTCCGAGCAGCGCCACGCGCGGGACCTGGTCTTCCTTCTCCTCCTCCTCTTCGGTCGCGGGGAGGTGGCGCGCCACTTCCTCGGCGAGCTGACCCGTGCCGCGCCCGTGGAGCGCCGAAACCAGCACGAGCTCGGGCACGCCGAGCTCGTAGAGCTCCGCGGAGGCGGCCTCTCGCTCGCGCGTGTCGACTTTGTTCGCGACGTAGACCACGGGCTTCTTGCTGCGGCGCAAGAGATCGATGGCTTCCCGGTCGGGCTGCGTGGGCGGCGCCGTGCCGTCGAGCACGCACACGATCACGTCGGCTTCGTCGATGGCGGCCTGCACCTGGCGCGCGATGCCTTGCTGCATCGGATCGTCGCTCGTGAGGTCGAAGCCACCGGTGTCGACCAGCGTGACGTTGCGGCCGAACAGATGCGCCGGGGCGTAGTGCCGGTCGCGCGTGACGCCCGGCATGTCGTCGACGATGGCGAGCGCCTGGCCCACCAGGCGGTTGAAGAGGGTGCTCTTGCCCACGTTGGGGCGGCCGACCACGGCCACGATCGGCGTCATGCTTTCTCTCCGTCTCTGCCCGTCGCCACGTGCGACTCGTAGCCGAGCTCGCTCAGCTGTCGCGGCATGTCTTTCCAGCTCGGCGTCACGCGCACGAAGAGCTCGAGGAACACCTTCTGCCCGACCAGCGCCTCGATGCGCTCCCGCGCCTTGGTGCCGATTTGCTTGATCATGTTCCCGCCCTCGCCGACCAAGATCTTGCGCTGTCCGGTCTTTTCCACGTGGAGCGTGGCCGCGATGCGCACCACCTTCTCGAGCTCTTCGTAGCGATCGATGCTGACGGCGACGGCGTGAGGCACCTCGCCGCGCACCGTGCCGAGCACCGCCTCGCGCACGAACTCGCGCGCGAAGAAGCTCTCGGGTCGATCGGTGAGCATGTCTTCGGCGAACGCGGGCGGACCGTCCACGAGGGTCTCGGAGAGCGCGTCGAGCACGCGCGTGACGTCGCGCGGGTTCTTGAAGCTCGTCGGGACCACCTGCTGGAAGTCGCGCAGGGCGCGGAACGCTTCGATGAGCGGCAAGAGCAGCGTCTTCGACTTGAGCTGATCGACCTTGTTGACCACCAGCGTGGTCGGCACGTTCGCGGGGAGCTCGGCGATGAGGCGCGCGTCTTCGGCGCAGACGAGCGCCGAGGGATCTTTGGCCGCCACCTTGCCCGCGCCCTTCGGCATGGTGCTCACGTCGGTGACGAACAGGAGCGCGTCCGCAGAGCGCGCCGCTTCGAGCGCGCTCGCGTTCATGCGCCGCCCGAGCTCCGTCCGCGCCCGGTGCAGCCCCGGGGTGTCGAGGAAGGCGAGCTGGGCCTCCTTACGGTGCACCACCCCGAGGAGCACGTCGCGCGTGGTCTGGGGGAGCCGGGACACGATGGCGAGGTGCTCGCCGAGCGCCGCGTTGAGGAACGTGGATTTGCCGACGTTCGAGCGGCCGACGATGGTGATGGTGCCGAAACGCATGGGATCGAGGGGGGAGGGCGCCGACTCTTTAGCAGGATCGCCGCGGAGAGCAGGCCCAAAGTTGCCGCAGGGAGCCGTCGCGACTAGCTCGGCACGGGCCATGACCACGGAACGGAGCGATGCTCGGCGTGCCGGAGGCCCGAACTGGCCGGGCCGGATCGCGCTGATCTGGGTCGTGGGCTCCCTGCTCGGGCCCGTGGCGGCCGCCGGGATCTGGGACCCTCACGAGCTGACGGTCGCCGAGCTCGCGCGCCGCATCGCGCTGCACCTCTACGGCGCGGAGGGGCTTTCACTCGACGGAGCCCTGAACGCAATGCCGACGCGAGGCGAGCTCGGGCGGGGCGAGCTGCCGTTCACCTCGATTGCGCTCGGGTTCCGTCTGTTCGGGCTGTACGACTGGGCCGGGAGGGTGCCGCTCGCGGTTTGGGGGCTGCTCGGCGCCGCCGCCACGTACCTGCTCGTGGTGCGGCTCGCCGACAGGCTGACGGCCGCGCTCTCGGCCGTGGTGCTCGCCACGACGCCGCTCTATTTCCTGCAGGCTCGCGTCATGCTCGGCGACATCGTGACGATGGCCGCCTACGCGGGCGCCTACGCGGGGCTCGGCATTGCCTGCTTCGAGCGCGGCGGGGCGAGAGTCGTCCGCCTCGTGGCGTTCGCGCTCGGGGTGCTCGCTCTGCTCGCGGGGTTTCTCTCGCGAGGCCTCTTGCTCGGCGTGGCCGCGCCGGCGCTCGGCGTCGGGCTCAGCTGGCTCCTGCTGCGCGCGACCAAGAGCTTCTCGAGCGAGG
>JAEZYO010000515.1 GCA_023419055.1 Pseudomonadota bacterium
CCCTCTCCGTCGGAGATGGGCGTCACGTTGAAGAGCATGCTCTGACTTGGGCCCCCGGGTTCCCGGGGCCCAGCCACGAACCGGGTCGGCGACGTCGCGCACTCTCGAGCGGCGTCGCCGCGACCCCGGCTGCTCGCGCGTTCAGCTTCGCTAGCGGCGGCGGTCCATCGGCCGAGCGCCCCGGAGCGACGCTATCGTCCGGCGTGAGCGCGAAACCATTGCGGAATCCGACCAGGCTGCTATAGCGCGCGCGGCGATGGCAGGCGGTCGCTTGCCGAATCCCCACGAGAGGCGAGAGAGCCAATGTCTACCCAGCGAACGCTTTGCATCATCAAGCCCGACGCGGTCGAGAAGCGAAAGGCCGGCGCGATCCTCCAGCACCTGCTCGACGAGGGCTTCAAGGTTCTCGGATTGAGGCAGACCCTGATCAGCCGCAAGCAGGCGGAGGGCTTCTACGCCATCCACCGCGAGCGTCCCTTCTTCGCCGAGCTCTGCACCTTCATGACCAGGAGCCCGGTGATTGTTATCGCGCTCGAGCGTGAGGACGCGGTCCAACACCTGCGCAACGTGATCGGCGCCACGGATCCGGCGAAGGCGGCGGACGGGACCGTTCGTAAGCTCTACGGATCCAGCCTCGGCGAAAATGCGGTGCACGGATCGGACTCGGTCGACAACGGCCGCATCGAGTGCGCCTACTTCTTCCCGGGCTCCGAGCTGCTCTGAGTAAACCCGGAGGGATACTCGCGGGGGGCGGCTGAAAATCGGGCCGTCCCCTCGTTCTCTCGCATGGCGTGACCGGATCGAAACCATCGGGTGCTAAGCTCCGCGCCCGGCATGGTCTCCCCGCATCCGCCTCTCTCCGACCAGGAGAGCGCTGCACTCACTAGCGCCCGAGGGACCTTTCGCGAAGCGCTCGGCGCGCTCCGGAACGTGACGTCGCTCGCTCGTTCGCGAAACGTGGGGCCCAAGGCGATCCTCGACGTGCTCGCGGACGTTCGCGCCGGCTGTCGCGGACTCGGGCAAGCCCTGGACGACCTGTTGAGGGCGATGCGGCCTCGCGTGTGCGAGATCGCGGCGAACGAGCTCGGTGCATTCTTGAGGGCGCGGCTGTCGGTGCTGGAGGCCGAGCTCGACGCCGCGCGCGGCAGCAACATGGCGGCTCGCGACAGGTTGCGGCTCGAGCAGGCGCTCTCGCAGCTGCTCGTCGAACTCGACGCCGCGCACGCGCTCATCGCGTTGCTCGAGGCCTCGGTGATAGGGCCCACGCACGCGGTCGAGCCGCACGAGCTCCTGCTCCAGACTTACTCGACCCCGCCGAGCGGAACTGACACGCGCCGGACGGTCAGGGCGGTCGTGAGCGGCCCGCTCGACCTCCAGCTTCCGACCCGCCCTCGCGGACTGGCGGCCTTGATTGGCGCCGCCGCCGAATTTTCGGCGGAGGGGCGTCAGGGCACGCCTCGGATCGCCTTCTCTGGGGCGCCGGACAGCTGGGCCGCCGCGATGACGCTCGAGGCTTCACCGGTCGGCGATCCCATCACGGTCCTCGGCTACGGCGTGATCCCGCCGACTTTGGCCTGTCTCCACGCCGCCGCGCACTGTCTCGGCATGGAGCTCTCCTGGGACCCCTCCGCGCCGCGCCTCGAGCTCGCGGTCGAACGCAAAGCCTCGTAGTCGTGGTTGCTTCGCGGCCCCGCTTGACGAAAGAATCGCGCGGCCATGAACGAAGACGCGCTGAAAGCCAAGATCGAGGCGGTGTTCGCGGATCGTAGCCTGCTCGCCGAGGAAGACTCGAAGCGCGCGGTACGCGAGGTCGTCGAGTTGCTCGACAAGGGCAAGCTCCGGGTCGCCACGCAAGACGCGCCCGGCAAGTGGACCACGCACGCCTGGGTGAAGCAGGCCGTCCTGCTCTACTTCGCCGTCTCGCCGATGGAGAAGCAAGCCTGCGAGCCGTTCGAGTTCTTCGACAAGATCCCGCTCAAGCACGATCTCGACAAGGCGGGCGTGCGCGTCGTCCCGCCCGGCACCGTGCGTTACGGCGCGTACCTCGAGCCGGGCGCGATCGTCATGCCCGGTTACGTGAATATCGGCGCGTACGTCGGGGCGGGTACCATGGTCGACACCTGGGCCACGGTCGGCAGCTGCGCGCAGGTGGGCAAGGACTGCCACCTCTCGGGCGGCGTCGGCCTCGGCGGCGTGCTCGAGCCGCCGGGCGCTCAGCCCGTGATCGTGGAGGACGGCTGCTTCATCGGCTCGCGCGCGATCGTCGTCGAGGGCATGTTGATCGAGCGCGAGGCCGTGATCGGGGCGGGCGTCGCGCTGACCGCTTCGACGGCCATCATCGACGTGACCGGCCCGGAGCCGGTCGAGTACCGCGGCCGCGTGCCGGCTCGCAGCGTCGTCATCCCCGGGATGCGCACCAAGAAGTTTCCGGCGGGCGAGTACCAGATCTCCTGCGCGCTCATCATCGGGCAACGCAAGGAGAGCACCGACAAGAAGACCAGCCTGAACGCAGCGCTCCGCGACTTCAACGTCTCCGTCTGAGCCCTTGTCACTCTCCGACACGCTGCTCTGGCTCTGCCGCGTCCCCTCGCTGATCGGCGAGGAGCGCGAGCTTTGCGATCGGGTGATCGAGCGGCTGTCGGCGGTCGAGCTCGCGGCGCCGATCCGCCGCTACGGCGACTCTTGCGTGGTGCCGCTGACGCGCGGCACCGGTGGTCCGCACGTGATCCTCGCGGGACACCTGGATGTGGTGCGCACCGAGCACGAAGGGCCGCCTCGCATCGAGGGCGATCGGCTGTACGCGCCGGGCGCCGCGGACATGAAGAGCGGCCTTGCGCTCATGCTCGACCTCGCCGAGAACGAGGCGCGCCCGACGGTCGACCTCACGCTCGTCTTCTACGCTCGTGAGGAGGGGCCGTACGCGGAGAACGAGCTCGGGCCGGTGCTCGAGCAGGACCGCGAGCTTCTCGGCGCCGACGTCGCGATCGCGCTCGAGCCGAGCGACAACAAGCTCCAGCTCGGCTGCGGCGGCTCGATCCACGCTCGCGTGCGCTTTCGGGGCAAGACCGCGCACAGCGCTCGCCCGTGGCAGGGCGAAAATGCCATTCAGAAGGCTGCCGGCGTGCTGGCGCGGCTCTCGGCGACGGAGCCGGTGACTCAGCTGGTGGACGGCCTCGAGTGGAAGAACGTGGTCAGCGCGACCATGGCGAGCGGCGGGCGCGCCCGCAACATCATCCCGGATGTCTTCGAGCTGAACCTGAATCAGCGCTTCGGGCCGGGCACGAGCGTGGAGCAGGCAAAAGCGGAGCTCGTCGCGCTCGTGGCGGGCGAGGCCGAGGTCGAGTTCGTCGACGTCTCGCCGTCGGCGCCGCCGCACCGCGCGCATCCCCTCGTGCACGCGCTGTCCGAGAGCGGCGTGCTCGCGGTCGAGCCGAAGCAAGCCTGGACCGACGTCGCGCGCTTCTCCGCGCTCGGCATCCCCGCCGCGAACTTCGGGCCCGGCGTGCAGGCGCAAGCCCATCAGAAGAACGAGTGGACCAGCCTGCCGGCGCTCGAGGTAGGGCGGCGCGTGCTCGGAACCTGGCTGCACAAGATCGCGGCGAGCTCCGTTGCGGCGCTGGCCCTCGCGCTCGCGCTCGCTCAGGTCGCCTGCCAGGGCTCTCAGTCTCGTCAGGAGCGGGCTCGCGCGGACGCGGTGGCCGGCAAAGACGAGCCGAGCCTGCTCGAGCGCAGCCGCCTCACGCCGGCGCTGACGCAGATCACGCGCCGCTTCGACCCGAAGTCGCGCGTGCTCGCGATCGACATCGACGCCCGGCGCTGCCTCTTACAAGTGGAGGACCCCGCTCGAAAGGGCCGCTTGCTCGAGTACGAGTACAAGCAGGGTAACTTCGGCGAGCCGCGTCTCGTGGAGCTCCGAGGGACCGGCAACCTGGACGAGAACCTCTTCCCGCTCGAGGCGGTGCGCCTCGCGGCGCTGCCCGATCTGCTCGGCGCCGCCGTCGAGAAGGTCGACTCTCACGACGGGCGCGCGAAGCGCATCCTGGTGCGCCGCAACCTGCCGGAGAGCGAGGACGTGCGCGTGCGCGTCTTCGTCGACAGCCCGCGGCGGGCAGGTCACCTCGACGGCGACGCCGACGGACAGCCGCTCGAGGGATCGTAGCTTGGCCTCGGTAGCCATCGTCGGCCCCGGCGCCGTCGGCTGTACGGTAGCCGCCTGGCTCGCGGTGCGCGGCGGTCACGACGTCGTGCTCTGTGCGCGCCGGTCGCTCGATCGGCTCGAGGTCGAAACGCCGGAGGGCAAGCTCGTCGCCACCCCTCGGGTCCTCCTTTCGCCCGAGCAGGCCGAGCCGGTCGATTGGGTGCTGGTCGCCACCAAGGCGTACGACTCTGACGGCGCCGCGCGCTGGTTCGATCGCCTGCTCGCGCCGCACACCCGCGTCGCGATCCTTCAGAACGGCGTGGAGCACGTCGAACGCTTCGCCGCGCACGCTCCCCTCGAGCGCATCGTCCCGGTGGTGATCGACTGCCCCGCCGAGCGCAGCGCTCCGGGCGCGGTTCGGCAGCGGCGCGCGGCGTGGATGGTCGTGCCCGCGGGGCTCGACGGACACGACTTCACCGAGCTCTTCGTGCGCACCGCGTTGGACGTGCGCGTGAGCGACGATTTCACGACGGAAGCCTGGAAGAAGCTCTGCCTCAACAGCGTGGGCGCCGTGTCGGCGATCGTGAACCAGCCCTCGGGCGTCGCGCGTCTAGCCCCGATAGCCGAGTTGATGCGTGGCATCGCGCGAGAGTGCGTGGCCGTCGGGCGCGCTTGCGGCGCCGTCTTGCCGGACGAGCTCCCCGACGGCATCGTCGAGCACTACCGGAAGGGCCCGACCGACTCCGTGAACTCGCTCCACGCCGATCGCATCGCCGGGCGGCGCATGGAGATCGACGCACGGAACGGCGCGATCGTGCGCTTCGGGCGGAAGCACGGCGTGCCGACGCCGTTGAACGAGATGGCGGTCGCGCTGCTGCAAGCCATCGAGAGCGCGCCCGCCTAGTGCCGTGTCGCAGAAGTCGCAATCGTTCGATTGCTCCTTCCGGGATTGGCTTCGCCAAACGCGTGGCTACGCCGCGCCCGCACTAGCACCGGGCGGTACGCCCCGGGAACTGGCTGCGCCAGTTTCTCCCCCGCCATCCGCTTCGCGGATGGCTAGTGC
>JAEZYO010000556.1 GCA_023419055.1 Pseudomonadota bacterium
CGGCGTCCTCGAGTAGCAGCTGTGGTTCACGTCCGTGATGGTCGAGCACTCGGTGCCAGTGCTGTTCCACTGGCTCGTGTAGGTGACCCACTCGTCGTTGAACATGAACACGTGGCCCATGTCGATCTGCTTCGTCGCCCCGTAGGTGACCGGGCCCGCGCCCGCGGCCAGGGTCGGACCGGAAGCGACGATCTCCCCGTCGCCCGCGTTGATCGAGCGCCCGTGGAAGGCGCCGACGTAGGTGATGTTGGCGGCGATCGGGCTCGCCGTGTTCCAGCCACCCATGGGCACCGCCGCGCCGAAGCAGTAGCAGCAGCTGTCCGGGCAGTTCACGAGGATGTCGTCGGTGTTGTAGGACATCCCGGTGAACGCGAGGAGCTGGTTCGTGGGGTTCACCTCCGTCGACTGTGCGCCATAACCCGTTAGAGTGATGACGCCGCCGCCGGCCCTGACCCAGGCCTCGAAGGCCGCGAGCTCGTCCGGAGCGAAGGTCCAGTGCCCGACGCCCTCGGCCGTCTCGAGCGCCTGCAAGATCAGGACGTCGTACTTGGCGAGGAAGTCCGCGTTGATGGTCGGCTTGGTCGTGATGAGGTCCACCACGGCGCTGCTCTTCGTGTTGAGCCAGGTCTGAAGGGCGACGGTCGTGTCCGCCCCGGGACCGCCCGCGCCGTAGCTCGGGGGGCGCCCGAGAACGCCGACGTTGATGCAGGTACAGTTGCCCGCATCGTCACAGCGCGGCGCGCGGCCGTCGGGCGAAGCGTCCGGCTCGGTGACGACCAACGTGCCACCCGTGCCGGTGCCGGCACCCGCGCCCGTGCTGATGGTGCCTCCCGCCCCCGGGTTGCCCGAGCCGCCGTTGCCGGGATTGCCGGAGCCGCTGGTGATGCCAGGCGGAGTTTCACTACCTCCCGCCGAACAGGCGGCAGCCACGGCCAAGCTGCTCCCGAGCAGCAGGGCCAAGGTAGGGCGAAGGACCGAACCAAGTAAGGATGTCTTCATCTGGTGACCCCATTTAAGGCGAACGGGCGACCAATGCCAGAACGCTCGGCAAACACGCGGGTCAGTATACCCGTGCACTGAAAAACTGCACGCCTGGCAGTCGGTGCTCCGAGGTGCGCGCGACCTGGAACCGCTCCCGGATCGATGTGAGTCGATGTAAGCGCCGGTGCTGGAACCGATTTCCACCGAGCGTTTTTGAAACATTCTCGACGGCGCAGCGCGCAAGGGATCGATCCCAGATCGCGACTGGCGAGACGGAGTGGCCTCTCGAGCGCTGGACACAAAAAAACAAGCGCCCCTCCTGTGAAGGAGAGGCGCTTGCACATACCGGGAGGCTTACGGACTAACGACGCTTCGTGATCCCCGAAGGGGGAGACTCTGACAAAACCTTCAGCCGCTCTGACGGCGCTGGAACGCGGGGGTGTCCCAGTCGGTGTCGAGATTCGACGGGCTCGACGGGAACGTGATGCGATCGCGCACCGGGAGCGACATCTGCGACTCGCGACCACCGGCGGCCGCCTGAGCCGCCGCGGGCACCGCCGGGCGCCGGGTGGAGAGCGCCGGGGCGGACTCGCGAAGCTCGGGGCGCGAAGACTGCTGGGGGCGCGCCGTCGGGACCACGCTCTCGCGCATGACGAGCGCGTTGCGGCGCTGAGCCTGCGCGATCTCGACCGGCATCTCCTCTTCGACCGAGTTGAAGCCCGTCGCGATCACCGTGACCTTGATCATGTCGGCCATCGACTCGTCGATGCTGGCGCCGAAGATGATGTTGGCGTCGTCGTGCGCCTGCTCCTGGACGAGCGAGGCCGCCTCCTGAATCTCGCGCATCTTCATGTCGGGGCCGCCGACCACGTTGATGAGCACGCCGGTCGCGCCGTGCACCGAGATCTCGTCGAGCAGCGGCGAGTGGACCGCCTGCTCCGCCGCGAGGCGCGCGCGCCCCTCGCCCTTGGCGCAGCCGGTGCCCATGAGGGCGCGGCCCATGCCGGCCATGACGGTGCGCACGTCGGCGAAGTCGACGTTCACGATGCCGTCGAGCGTGATGAGGTCGCTGATGCCCTTGACGGCCTGGAACAGCACCTCGTCCGCCTTGCGGAAGGCTTCGACGAAAGTGAGGCTGTCGTCCGCGATCGCCATCAACTTCTCGTTCGGGATGGTGATCAGCGTGTCGACGTGCTCGGTGAGCTGGGCGACGCCGGCCTCGGCGCGGCGCTGGCGCTGCTTGCCTTCGAAGGCGAAGGGCTTGGTGACGACGCCGACCGTGAGCGCGCCCGCCTCTCGCGCGAGCTGCGCGATGACCGGGGCCGCGCCCGTGCCCGTGCCACCGCCCATGCCGGCGGTGACGAACACCATGTCCGCGCCCTGGACGGCTTCTTTCAGGCGGTTCACGTCCTCGAGCGCGGCCTTCTTGCCGCGGTCGGGGTCCGCGCCGGCGCCGAGGCCGCGCGTCACGTTGCCGCCGATCGGGATCTTGAAGGCGGCGGCGTTCGAGCCGAGCGCCTGCGCGTCGGTGTTGACGCTGATGAACTCGACGCCTTCGAGTCCGAAATGAATCATGGTGGTGATGGCGTTCCCACCGGAGCCACCGACGCCGATCACCTTGATGCGAGCCTGGTAAACGCGCGACTCGTCTGCGAATTCGATTGAAAAGCTCATGTCAGTCCTCCCGGGTGCGGCTTTCGGTCGCCGCGCTCGCTCGAGCCGTCACGTCCCGGGGTTGCCTCTCCCCGTGGTGGGACGCTCCTGCTCGCTCGAGTTTCTGGGTCCTTCTCTCTGTGGGTTTGCCTCTAGTCCGTCCGTCTCGAAGTCAATGTCGAATCAAAGTCGTTTTCGGCTCAGAACGCGGCGCGGAGCCAGTTCCAGAAGCCCTTCTGATTGCCGCCGCCCTGCGCGAGCGCCTCCTGCACCTTCTGCGGCGCCGCGGCGTGCTCTCGGATCTCCGCGTCGGCGAGCCGCTGCGCTCCGTAGCGCACGAGGCCGACGCCGGTCGCGTACTGCGGCCCCTGGACGAGCTGCACGATGCCCTTGATGCCGATCGGGAAGCCGAGCCGCACGGGCATGCCCATGATCTCCTCGGCGCACTCGATCATGCCCTCCATCAGGGCGGCGCCGCCGGTGATGACGCAGCCGCTCGAGACCTGCTCGAGCAGGCCCGTCTCTTCGATGCGGCGGCGAGCCTCGCTGAAGATCTCTTCCACGCGGGGCTCGATGATGTCGGAGAGCAGTCGCCGCGCGACGCGTCGCGGAGCGTGACCGCCGACGCCGGGCACCTCGATCTCTTCTTCGTCCGCGATCATGCGCCCGAGCGCGCAGCCGTAGTTGCGCTTGAGGCGCTCGGCCTCGGCCATGGGGGTCCGGAGGCCGGCCGCGACGTCGCTCGTGATGTTGTTGCCACCCGCGGGGATGACGCTGGTGTGCGCGATGCCGCCGTCTGCGAAGAGCAGGAGGTCCGTCGTGCCGCCCCCGATGTCCACGACCGCGACGCCGATCTCCTTCTCGTCCTCGCTGAGGACCGCGTCCGCGCTCGCGAGCGGCTCGAGCACCACGTCGGCGACGGAGAGCCCGCAGCGCTCGACGCAGCGGATCACGTTCTGGATGCAGCTCGTGGCGGCGGTCACCAGGTTGACCTTCACCTGCAGGCGCACGCCGCTCATGCCGATGGGGTCACGGATGCCGTCCTGGTTGTCGACCACGTACTCGCGAGGCAAGGCGTGGAGGATCATGCGATCCGCGTCGACCGGGATGGCGCGCGCGCCTTCGAGCACGCGATCGACGTCCGCCTTCGTGACCTCGCGGCCCGCGATCGCGCAGACGCCGTCGGACATCTGGCTGCGGATGTGGCTGCCCGCGACGCCGGCGTACACGGTCTTGATCTCGACGCCCGCCATCGTCTGCGCTGCGTCGATGGCCTCGCGGATCGAGCGCACGGTCCACTCGATGTTGCTGACCACGCCCTTGCGCAGGCCGCGGCAAGGCACGTTGCCCACGCCGAGCACCGTGATCCCGTCCTCGTCCACCTCGCCGACGACCGCGGAGACCTTCGTGGTGCCGAGGTCCAAGCCCACGACGATCTCGCTGGTTGAAAGGCCGGTTCTCATGACTTTGCGCTAGCTCCTCTGCCGCCGGAGCCGTCTCCAGAGGCTCGACCGACGCTGCCATGCGCGTTCGGCTCGGGCCAAATTTTGGCTTTCGAATCGGCTCCTTGGGTCACGGGCTGCCTCACTTCATCCGCACGACCACCCGCTCGGGGTGGGCCTGGTTGTCGAGGAACACGACGCCCGGCGCCTTGCCCTTCTTGCGAAGGCTCGAAAGCACCTCTTCGGCCATGGCAAGCTTGCGCGCGAAGGGCTCACGGCCAAGCTCGAGGGAAATACCGTCCTTTCCGACCGTGAGCACCACGTCCCCTGACGGCGCGAGGTGCACCTCTTCGACCGGGCTTACCCGGCTCGAAGGCTGTTTTTCGTACTGTTTGATCAACGAGAGCGCGGTCTTCAAGCGCTCGAG
>JAEZYO010000604.1 GCA_023419055.1 Pseudomonadota bacterium
GCATGGTGGAGCGCGGAGCGAGGGCGACGTTCGAGAGCGGGTTCAACTCGCCGGAGTTTGACTACAAGCCGCCGTCACTTGCCAGTTTTACGAGTCGCTAGCGCGATTGCGGTCGCCCGTGACGGCGGTGCGCGGTCGACGCGAGGCCCGGACCGAGACGGCCGCTCGGGTTGCGCGCGCTGCGCTCCACGACGGAGGACTCCGGAACCTGTCGGCGCCCGCGCGAGAGAAAGCTCCTCACTTCGGGGTCCATCTCGAGCGAAGCGAGATCGAGTGGTCGCAGGGCTTCAGCCAACGCGTAGGTGCGTTCGACGAGGCTCGCCTTGGAGTTCAAGAGGAGGACGCTCTTGCCGTTGACCTTGCAGAGACCTCCTGCGCCAGGATGAAACCCGCGGAGCGTGCAGTGCTTCACCTCCCAGCCGAGATGCTCGGCGAGGTGGAGCAGGCCCGCGAGTACCCGCTGGGGGTCCACGATCGAAAGCTTACCGGAAATCCCGTCCAGCCGGTCGGCTTAGCTTGGGGACGGGTTTTGGCCCCGCGTTTTACCTGGCCTTTCGGGCGTGGTATGTCCGCGCCTGGTACTAGAGGCGCCTTGCCGGCGGCGGGAGTCACGCTGACTTCCCCGGAGGGTGCTTTTGGGGCCGAGGGAACTCCACGAGTTCTCCCCCAACAGAAAGAAAAACTTCGATGACCTTTACGGAAGCGGCGGCGCAAGTGCTCCGCCTCGTGGGAAAACCTTTACATTACAAAGAGATCACTGACGTCGCCATCGAGAAGAACCTGCTCAGCCACGTGGGTAAGAGCCCCGAGGTGACCATGGGCGCGCGCCTCGCCGCCCTGGTGAAGAAGGGGGAAAAGGACAACCCCCTCGTGCGGGTGAAGCCGGGCGTCTTCGCGCTCCGGGAGTGGGATCCCGAGACGATCGAGAAGGGCCTCGCGGACCGTACGCCGGCGCTCGACCGCCTGGCGGCGCAAGAGGTGCTCGATCCGGAGCAGCTCGGTAGCGACGCGATGCACGTGAGCCTCTCTGAGCTCGACGCCGAGGAGGAGCGCCCTGCTCCCGACGCGGAGGAGCGCGAGCGCGCCGAGCTGGCCGCTCACGCGACCGAGCTCTTCGAGCCCGAGGAAGATGACGACGAGCCCATCTTCGGGGGTGAGTCCGAAGAAGAGGGCGGCGCGGAAGGCGCGAGTCGAGACGATGCGAACGGGCGGCGTAAGCGCCGGCGCAGGCGCCGCGGTGGACGAGAAGGTGTCGAGCGTGGCGGCGACGATCTGCCGACGTACACCGTCTCCGACGCACCCGCTGACTTGCCGGAGCTCCCGGTCGCGGCGGCTGAGCCGGTAGAGGCACGCGAGCCCCGTGAACCGCGCGAGCCCCGAGAGCCCCGCGAACCGCGCGAGCCCCGCGAGCCTCGTGAACCGCGCGAGGCGCGCGAGCGCGAGCCCTTCTCCGCGCGCGAGCGGGATCGTGGCCGCGGCCGTGACCGCGAGCGCGAACGCGACAGGGAACGTGATCGCGAACGCGCGGAAGACTTCGAGGGCGCGGAGCGACGCGAAGGGCGCGATCTCCGCGCTCCGCTGAACGAGCTCAGTGGCCGTGACCTCGCGGACAGCATCGAAACGCTGCTCACCGGCTTCGATCGAAATCGCGGCCCCGTCTCCCTCCAAACCCTCGTCGACGCCGCGCAGCGTCGCGGGCGCCTCACGGGCGAGGTGTCGCTCGGGCAAGGCATCATCGCCGCCGCCGCACGCGCCGACAACGTGCGCCGCCTCGCCGACGGGCAGCGTCCCCGCTTTCGTCTGATCGGCAGCCGGCTGGCGCTGACGGAGTGGTCGCTCGATCCGGAGCTCGTGAAGATCGAGCGCGAGATCCAGCAGCTCGCGGAGCGCTACCGTGATGCCGGGCGACGCGCGGCTCTGCGCGCCTTGCAGGAGCTCCCGCAGCGCGCGCTCGGTGAGCTCGTGATGCTGCTCTTCGAACGCCTCGGCTTCGCCGAGCTCGCGAGCGTTCGCCGTCCGGGCGCGCACGGCGCCGAGCTCCACCTCTCGGGCAAGCTGCGCGGCGCGGCTGGTGAAATCCGCACCGCCGTGGTCGTTCGCCGCGACGGCCGCGAGATCGGCCGCGAGCGAGTCACCGAGCTCCGTGGAGCCCTGCACCACTACGGCCCCGCTGCGGCGGGCTGGATCGTGACGACGGGCCAGGTCTTGAGCGGCGCGCGCGAAGAGGCTGCTGCGCCTGGCGCGGCCCCGGTCACCGTGATCGACGGCGTCGGCATCGCGAAGCTCTGCGAGGAGCACGGCGTAGGCGTCGTCACGACGCGCGTCGAGCTGCCCTTGCCGGATCTCGATCTGTTCGACGGTTTGCGGGCAGGTTGAGCATGAGGAGGGGAGAGCACTTGTCGAAATCCGCTATCCGAGCGCTCTTCCCTCTCCTCGCACTCGCAGGTTGTTCTCGACCGCCGCCCGCGTCTCAATTTCCCGACGCGCAGGCCGCGATCGACCGCATGCGGGGCACGTACGCTTGCAGCCGCGGCCAGCGAGGCGAAGCCAAGCTCGACTACTTCGGCTCGGCGGGCCGGGTGCGCGGTGATCTCTGGTACCTGACCTCGCTGCCCGACAAGATCCGCTTCGACGTGGTGAGCCCCTTCGGCGCCACCATCTCCACGCTGACC
>JAEZYO010000630.1 GCA_023419055.1 Pseudomonadota bacterium
CGACTGCTCCGCTTCGGCTCGCGACTGCTCCGCTTCCGCTCGCGACTGCTCCGCTTCGGCTCGCGACTGCTCCGCTTCCGCTCGCGACTGCTCCGCTTCGGCTCGCGACTGCTCCGCTTCGGTGAGCCAGCGGTCGCGTCCCTCCGAGTCATTGGCTAGCTGCAGGAGGCGGCCGTCGACCACGAGCCATGCCTTCAGCGTCTCGCAGAAAACGGGTCCGCCACCCGCGTACACTCGATCGAACACCCCCGCCTCGCGCCGCCAGACTTGAAGAGAAAACGGCCCGCCCATCGATTTCGGACCGGAGAGCAAGGGATCGAAGACGACGAGCTCGCGCGCGCCGAACGCGGCGTAGCGCTCGTGCACGTCACGATAGTCCTTGTAGGTGTGAGTCTCGCTCACGACCTCGAAACAAATTTGCGGGGCGACATGTCCAGGCCGCCAGAGCCGCAAGCTTTTCAACGACATCACGTCCGGCGGTGGCGGATCGAGCACGCAGACGTCGGGATCGATGCCTACCTGCGGGCGCTCCTCGATCCAGCGGATCGCGAAGTTGTACGGCACGAAGAGTGGCCGCGCCGCGCGCGAAGCCCAGTGTCGCAGGACGTCGAGCAGGTGGTGAGCGGCGATCTCGTGGGGGACGGACTCGGGCACCGGATAGTCCTCCGGAATGGCCCACTCGTCCGCTCGGGCGTCGACGGCATATCGAAGCTTGATCTGCGCCGCCTGCGTCACGCCGGTGAGTGTAGCGTGCATGGGACCTTGCGGCGAGATGGCAACGGCCGTGCCCAGACGTAAACGCCTGGAAACCGGCGGACCAGCGCGCGGCGGACACCGGCGACTAGCGTGGCGGCGTGTTCTGGTTTTCCCAGCCGATCCAGTACGGCCCCTCTGGCCCGTGCTCTCTCTTCCAGATCGGCACGCGCTCCTTGATCCTATCGATCAGCGCGCGACAGGCCGAAAACGCCTGATCGCGGTGGGGCGCACCGGCCGCGCAGACGACCGCGAGATCGCCGATCCCCAGCGCTCCGGTCCGGTGATGCGCCGCGACTCGCACACCGGGGAATTCGGCTTCGAGCTCGATCCCGATGCGTTCCATCTCCTTCTCCGCCATGGCGGCGTACGCCTGGTACTCGAGCAGCGAAATCGGCTTACCGGCGTTGTGATCGCGCACCGTTCCCACGAAGAGCGCGATGCCGCCGATCGCGGGGTCTTCGACGTTCGAGAGCACTGCGTCGACGGCGAGCGGCGCCTCGCTCACGGCGAAGCGCTTCATCGGCGAAAGTCTCCCGAGCGCCCGCCCGACTTCGAGACGAGCTCGGTAGGACCGATCTGCATGCCGCGGTCGAACGCCTTCAGCATGTCGTAAATCGTGAGAGCCGCCACGGAGGCTGCGCACAACGCCTCCATTTCGACGCCGGTGCGATCCACGCACTCCACGGTTGCGCGAACCACGACGCTCCGGGTCGGCGCCTCGAGCTCGAAGGAGACGTCGGCCTTGGTGAGCGCGAGCGGGTGGCAGAGGGGGATGAGCTCCCAGGTGCGCTTCGCGGCCTGGATGCCAGCGATGCGCGCCGTACCGAGGACGTCACCCTTGGGAGCATCCGCGCGCTCGAGCCGCTCGAAGGCCTCGCGGCTCATGGTGACGCGACTCTGCGCGGACGCGTTGCGCTCGCTCACTATTTTGTCGCCGACGCGCACCATCCGAGCGCCGCCTCCGGGGGCCACGTGAGAGGAGAACGCGCTCTGCCCGACGATCTCCGCATACGCTCGAGAGAAGCGATCGGGGCTCTTGCTCAGCGACGCCTTGAAGAGCGCGTAACGTTCGAGCGACGGGAGCGCGCTCCAGACGCCGGGCGGCAGAGGCTGGCCCTCGAGGGCGCGTTCGACCTCGGGTGGAACCCGGTCCGCGCCGGGATCGAGTAGCGGCTCGACGGGGGTCGGCGGCGGCGTCGCGCTCCGAACGAGCTCCGGCAGGATGGTCGTGTCGACAAGATTGTCGGAGCCGAGCTCCACCACTCGCCGCCGTACGTCGAGCGGGAGGCTCTGCCACCCCTCTCGCGAGAGCTTGAGCCCGGCTCGATCCAGCGCCCGGCGGGCCGCAATCGGTAAGAGCTCGAGGGTAGCGTCGATGTCGTCGAAGGCGAAGAGCTTCACGGCGCGGAGCGTACCACGTCGCCACCCCGAGCCCGCTGTGCCAGACTGGCCGCGACTCGCCCATGTCCGTGAGCTTGCCCACCGTCGTCGACCGCAGAGGTCGCCGACTCGCCGATCTCCGGATCAGCGTGACGGACCGCTGCAACTTTCGGTGCACCTACTGCATGCCCCGCGATCATTTCGGCGCTGGGCACCGGTTCTTGCCGAAGAGCGAGATCTTGAGCTTCGAAGAGATTGGCCGAGTCGTGGCCGCCCTCCGCCCGCTCGGTCTCGAGAAGGTGCGGCTTACGGGCGGTGAGCCGCTCCTTCGCGTCGAGCTCGATCGGCTCGTCTCGCAGTTGCGCGTGCACGAGGGGCTCGACATCGCGCTCACCACGAATGGTTCGTTGCTCGCCCGATCGGCCGAAGCGCTCAAGCGCGCCGGGGTCGGTCGTCTCACCGTCAGCCTCGACGCGCTCGACGACGAGTCCTTTCGGCGCATGACCGACGCTGACTACGCGGTCGCCGACGTTCTCGCTGGCATCGACGCGGCCGAGCGCGCCGGCTTCGCGCCGATCAAGGTCAACTGCGTCGTCCGGCGCGGCGTGAACGAAGGCGAGATCTTGCCGCTCGCGCGCCACTTCCGCGAGCGCGGTCATATCATCCGCTTCATCGAGTACATGGACGTCGGCCTGACCAACGGCTGGCGGCTCGACGAGGTCGTCAGCGGACAGGAGATCGTCGGCCATATCTCGAGCGTTTTCCTGGCCGAACCGATCGGGCCCACTCGCCCGGGCGAGGTGGCGCGCCGTTACCGCTACCTCGACGGGGCTGGCGAATTCGGGGTCATCACGAGCGTGACGCGGCCCTTCTGCGGCGACTGCACGCGCCTGCGCCTGACCGCGGACGGCAAGCTGCATACCTGCCTCTTTTCGCCCGCGGGGCGAGACCTACGTCCCCTGCTCCGCGGCGGCGCAAGCGAAGAAGAGCTCGTCACCTTCCTCGCCGAGCTCTGGCAGCAACGAGACGATCGTTATTCGGAGCTTCGATCGCAGCGCGCGCTTGGCCTGCGTCGACCCGAGATGAGCTACGTCGGCGGCTGAGGCAGCTTGGCGAGCTCTTCGACGACGCTCTCCCACTTGGTCGGAGCGCGCTTGAGCTTCGGGTGCGTCACGAGCAGGTGCCAGATCAGCCCCTGCATGGCTTCGGTATGTGGCGTCACCGATTCCGGGTTGATGGTGGGAACGATGACGCAAGCATGGGCGAGGCGCGCGGTGTGCCCGCCGTCACGACCCACGATGCCCGCGATGCGCGCGCCGCGCTCCCGCGCGAGCTCGAGCGCCTGGACCAGGTTCGGGCTCACGTTGTTCTCGAGGTTCCCGCCGCCCACGGACATCACGAAGACGAGATCGGTGCGCTCGAGCCGGCTCACCTTCAGCCACTCGGCGTAGCTCGAGGCCCAGCCTTCGTCGTTGATCCGCGCCGTCAGCTCGGAGACGTTGTCGGTCGGGGAGTAGGCTTCGATGCCGCACAGCTTGCGGAAGTCGTTCACCGCGTGCGAGGCGTTCGCGGCGCTGCCGCCCACCCCCAAAATGAAAAGCCGACCGCCGCGCAGGGCGACGTTGGAAAGCTCGGTCGCGAGCGCCTCGATGGCGCCTCGATCGAACGACTCGACAATGAGCCCGGCTTCCGCCAGAAACTGCTCCGTGTAGTTCATGGAACGCGGCTAGGTTAACGCTTTGGACGCTTTGTGGCACCCTCCGGGGCGCTCAGCGATGCCCCCGAGGTCCCTTTGGTTTCTGATTCCGATCCTCGGATTAGTCGAGCTCGGAGCGCACGTCTACTTTGCGAATCGAGCGCCCGATCTCGGGCAATGGCGGGCAGTAGCCGGCGAGGTCTCGAAGCTCAAGCGATCGGGCGATCTCGTCGTCACGGCCCCCGAGTGGGCCGAGCCTATCGCCCGGCACGTGCTCGGAGCGGACGTGCTTTCGGTGGCCGAGCTCGCCCGAGCGGACGACCACGCTTATCGACATGCGATCGAGGTCTCCGCCCTCGGCCAGCGCGCGCCGGAGCTCGCCGGCTGGCGCGAGGTCGAGCGCCGTGAAAGCGGAAAGTTTACGC
>JAEZYO010000491.1 GCA_023419055.1 Pseudomonadota bacterium
CATGAAGCCCGCGAGCACGATCCACGTCACGCCCGCCTCGTTCAGGGCCGTGACGAGCTCACGGTCGAACGCTTCCCGGCTCGGGTGATCGCGGTGCGCGATCACTCGGCTCGGAACACCCGCTCGAGCCGCCCGGTCCAGCGCGCCGACCCCCGGCTTGTTGGAGATCACGAGACGAACCCGCGCGTCGAGGCGGCCGGCCGCGATGGCGTCGAGGATCGCCTGCAAGTTCGTGCCGTTACCGGAGACGAGCACTCCGAGATCGACCGTCATTCGGAGGCGTCCATACCACAAAGGTATTCAGCGCAAGCTACCGCAGGGGATCGAAGGGAAAAAGCTTCACCTTGGGCGTCTTTCCGAGGACGAGGGCGTGGATGATGTCCGCGGTGACCGGCGCCAGCAAGATGCCGTTTCGATAGTGCCCCGTCGCCAAAAGGAGCCCCCGGATGTGCGTCGGCCCGATCAGCGGATGCTCGTCTTCCGTGTAGGGTCGGAAGTTCGACCACGCTCCGCTGAAGCTCGCGCCCTCGAGCTCGGGTGCGAGCGCGATGGCCGCGTCGAGCAGGGACCGCATCGCTCCTGCGGTGACGTCGCGCCGGTACCCCACGAACTCGAGGGTCGAGCCGATGAGGACTCTGCCGTCGTCACGCGGGACGAGGTACGCGCCGGGGCCGAACACGACACGGCGCAGCACCGGGTGACCCACGTTGAGCTCGACGATTTGGCCGCGCGCCGGGATCACCTTGCCCGGCGCCACGCCCGCGCCCTCGATCAACGTGGTCCAGCTCCCCGCGGCGACGACCACCGAAGCTGCGAGGAGCTCGCTTCCGTCTTCCAGCGCGACGCCGCGCGCGCGATCGCCGTCACAGAGCACGCGCTTCACGTACGCGCCGCTCCGGAAGCTCGCGCCGGCCTTTGTGGCCGCGACGTGCAGCGCCGTGAGCAGGCGCTTGGGATCGACGCGCGCGTCTCCCGCGAAGAGTAGCCCGCCCGCGAGCTTCGGGCTCAAGCCGGGCTCGAGCTCGGCGAGCGCGCGCTTCGACAGCACCTTCACGCGTGCGCGCTGGAAGCGATTTTCGCCGGCTTGCTTTCGCACTTCGCCGGAGCGGAAGGCGACGCGCAAGACTCCACACTCCCGGTACTCGATATCGATGCCGGTCGCGCGCGCCAGGTCCTTCGACAGCGCGGGGTAGAGCGCGCGGCTCGTCTCGAAAAGGTCCGCGAGCGGCCCGGAATGGTGCGCCTCGACCTGCGCTCCGAGGATGCCGGCGGCTGCGCTCGACGCCTCCGCGCCCGGCACGCTCCGCTCGAGCACGGTCACGCGAAGGCCGGCGCGAGCCAGGCGGTACGCCGTGGCGCAGCCCATGACGCCGCCGCCTACGATCAGGACGTCGGTTTGGGTTGGCTTTCGGGAGCGCGGGCTCCGCATCGAAATGGGACGATGCCTTTCAAGTGGTAGCGCGCGTGACCCGTCCGCTCCGGATGGGCCGCGCGAGGCGCAGGATGCCTACCACATTGAAGACGGCGAAAGCGAGCAGCAGCGCGAGCAGCCCGAAGACCCAGCGCATCGTCTGGGGCGCTTCCCCGTCGATGAGGATCCAGGAGTCACGGTCGAGCTCACCGAGCCCGGCTTCGGCGACCGCCTCACCGAGCCCCTTCTGTCGGATGCTGACGTCATGGGCGCGGACCAGTCGACCCACGAAGGACGTCGGCGGGACGAAGCGCGGCCCCTCTTCACCGGCCGGGACTCTGACCTGAACCCAGAGCTTCGGGTTGCCGACTACCTCCGCCAGCCGGTACGAGTCGGGCTCCATCGGGCGCTCGTAGCGGATGGCGCGCTCGACGGAGAGCGTGCCTTCACCGTGCACGAGCCGATTGTGGAGCTCGGGGGCCGGCCTGAAGCGTTCGAGATCGTTCAGCTCTACGGGGGGACTCGGGTTCAGCGCGAACACCAGGTCCGGCACCAGGTTGACCGACAATCCTAGAGAAATCAGGGAAACGAGCGCCATGGCGGCGAAGGTGGCGCGGCGCCAGGGGCGGCGCGGCTCGGGCAAATCGGCGAGCTCGAGGTCGGTTCCGGAGCTCGCTCGGGGCGCTTTCGATTCCTTCATGGGTGCCTGACCCCGCGACTCTAGCGCGGGAGGAACGGTGCCTGGGGAGTAGACAACCTCGAGCGCCGCGGGTTCCTCCGGTCGGGGATGGTGCAGGAAAGCCCAATGATCACCCGGCGATAGCAAGGCTGGTGGTCGCCGACCAAGCAAGCTAGCCTAGTCGACCGGTACCGATGGCGAAGCCCGGCCAAAAGATTATCTGCCCCAGCTGCGGGTTCTCGAACACCCCTCCCTTGGCGAACAGCCGCTGCGTCTCTTGCGGCGCCAAGATCGAGGATCAGAAGCGCTCGCTCACTCGACAAGAAGAGCTCGAGCGCCGTTACCAGCAGGAGGGCTTCAGCGTCTCCTGGTTCGCCGTCTCTCTGACCATCATGGCCGTGATGACGGCGGCGCTCGTCGTCGGCTTGCCGATGGTCGTTCCGGTCTTCGACTTCGAGGGATCGGCCGGCATGCTCGTCTCGATCCCGGTGTGGTTCGTCGGCGGGATCTTGATCGGGTTGATCTCACCCGGGAAGACGTTCATCGAGCCGGTGGCCGCGGTGTTCCTGGTCGCGATCCCGACGGCGCTCTACCTCTACGCGAACCAGACCGTGAAGACGATGCCCGCCTTCATGTACGTGTTGATGAGCGTGCTCGGCATCCTCTTCACGCTGATCGGTTCGTACATCGGTGAGCGCGTGCAGATGGGGCCGCCGCCGAAGCCGCAGGAATGAGTCGCCTTCTCCTGCCGGTGGCGCTGCTTTTCACGGCGTGCCCCGGTGATCGCGCCGAGAAGTCGGAAGCCGCGGCGATCGATCGCGCCATCGACGCGCTCCGCGACGCTCCCAACGAGGCCAAGAGCGGAGCGCTCTCAGCGCTGCGATCGCTCCCGTGCACCGTGCCCGAGATTTGCGGCGCGCAGAGCGCCTGCGTCGCCGGTTACGAGCTGCACGTCTCCGGGATCACGGCGCTCGAGCGAGCGAAGCAGCTCGCCGTCGAGGGGGACGGCGGGGCGGAGGTCGGCGCGGCCCTCTCGAGCGCTCAAGCGACGCTCGAGCGAGCCAAGCCGCTGACCGAACGCTGTGCCGACGCGCAAGGCGAGCTCGCCCGCAAGTACCGGTTGTAGCCGGCGCCCCCACCGACATTCAGGGCGCTCGGTCGTTTGCACGCTCTTGCACGCGCGTGCAAGTCGGCGTGTGCAAGGTCCTGCACTCGAGCCCAGCGGATCGCCGACTCAGCATCAATTCGGCTGTTTTGGCGCGCGGCACACCCCTTGCTGAAGGGTCTCTCCGAACGGGACGACGTCCCACCACTTGGAGAGAGCATGAAGCGTAGCGTCATCACGAAATCGGTCGTCGGAAACAGGGCTGTCAGCGCGCTCGGCGTGCTCCTGCTCGCTGCCGGTGGGCTCTTGCTCGGCGGCTGCGGTAGTGATGGGGGAAAGGCCAGCGACGACGCGGGTTCGGATGGCGCGGGAGCTCGAGCGGGCTCGAGCTCCACGGGTAGCGGCGCGAGCGGCGGCAAAGACGCCGGCAGCGGCGGAGCCGGCGAAGGCGGGGACGGAAGCGGAGGCACCGGCAACGGTGGGTCGAGCAAAATCGACGAGAACCTGGACGAGTACTCGGAGTCCGCCTTCAACTACGTCGACCAGCGGCCAGCCGATTTCCACCCCCTGGATGCTTGCGAGACGCGACTGCTCCCGCGCGAAGAGACCAGCATCGTCACCCTGAACGGATCGGGGACGATCGCCGGCTTGACCCTCGACGACGCCGAGCACGCGTTCGCGGCGCTCGCGGCCTCGCCCGCCGCGGAGCTCGGCGGCTTCACCCCGATCGACATGGTCTCTGCCAACGTCGACGACGACGGCAACGACGAGCTCGTGAGCGTGGGCCTGAGCGGTACTTCCCTCGTGCTCCGCGTCGTCGACTCGAAGGGCAGCGACCTCTTCGGAGCGAGTGACGGCTTCACCGAGGACGACGCGTCGTACAAGTTCGCGGCGGTGCGCGCGCAAGACTCCGACGACGACGGACGCGCGGAGATCCTGATCGCCGCGGTCACGACCACGGGCGTCTCGCTCCGGCTCTACGACGACGCGGAGCACGATTTCGCGCTGCTGAAGGACGTGTACAGCGGGCCCGGCGAAGAGATCGCCGCCGCCTTCGCGAACCTGGACGACGATCGTCGCCCGGAAATCGCGGCGCTGATCGACGCGGGCAGCGATCTCGAGCGTCGCGTCTTCGACGACTCCGAAAATGAGTACGCGTCGCTCGGCGTGGTCAAAAATGAAGATCTCGGCATCGTGAACGCGCCGTTCGTCGTGACGGGCTTGCGGCTCGAGGCCGGCGACTTCGATCACAACCTCGAGGACGCCGACGACGAGCCCATCGGCGACGCTCGTGACGAGCTCGCGGGCTTCGTCGACGGTTACTTCGTCGACGGTGACGACGGCAACCCCGGGATCCGCGCGGCCTACTGGGACGACGCGAAGGCGAGCTTCGCCGAGATACAGGGCGCGCAGTCGGACTTCGGCACGGCTCACCCGGACAGCAGCTACCGCTACACTCACGACTGGGGCTGGCGCACGCTCACGGCAGACAGCAACGGCGACGGCCAGGACGAGCTCTTCTTCCTCGAGCGCGAGACCGGTGATACGAGCTTCGACTGGTCGCTCTATCACCTGTCCTTCGGCGAGGAGGCGAAGAAGTGGAGCTCCGGCGCCGAGCTCGTCACCGTCATCGAGGACGTGAGCGGCAACGGCCCCGCGTTCATGAGCGCGGTTGCTGGCCGCACCGACAGCCTCGGCAGCGACATCCTGATCGCGATCAACGACGACGGCACGGTGCGTCCGTACCGCGTGTCCTCCGACAACACGGACACGCCGTACCAGAGCGACATCACCCCGCTCGCGACCTTCAGCGCTCCGAACGGCAAGGCCGTTTGGGTGGCTGGCGGCGACTACGACGCGGACAGCCTGCGCATCCGGTTTACCGGCTCCAAGTGGCTCCAGCTGACGCGGCCCCAGCCCATCGCGATCGTCGCGGCCGCGCCGGCCAAGGAGGGCATCAGCCAGAACTACGACGACACCACCACCGCCTACGGCACCGCGGTGACCGGCGGCAACGAGACCACCGAGGAGTACGGCGTCTCGAACAAGTTGACGCTCTCCTTCGAGATCTCCGTGCCGGTGCTCGACTTCCTGAGCGCCAGCGCGGAGGTGGAGCTCGAGCGTCAGTTCACGCGCTCTCAAACGACCACGTCGCTGGTCCGCTACGGCACGAGCTACGGCGGGGCGTACCCCGACGACGTCGTGGTGTTCAACGGCACGCTCTGCATGCGCTACGAGTACGAGGTGCTGGGCGGCGGCGACAAGGACGTGGTGGGGACGCGCATGACCATCGACGAGCCGCTCGACTCGCGCATCTACAAGTGGACCGTCGGCTACTACAACCTGTCCTTGCGCGACGAGGCGTCGCCCATCGGTGAGGACATCCTGTCCCACACCGCCGGCGACCCCGCGAGCTATCCGACCACTCAGCGCCGCAATCAACTGATGAAGAAGAACGGCGCGCGCCTCCCGAACTCGTGGGCCACGCCGGCCGCGGCCTCGGTGGGCCAGGGCGGCGGCTCGCGCAGCCTCTCGATCAGCGTCGCGGAAGAGCACACCACTACGGACACGCTGACGCTCTCTACCTCGTATTCCGGCGGTTTCAGCGCCTTCGTCGGCGCGAGCTACACGCAGGGCTACGACGAGACCGAGGCCTACTCCGTGAGCGTGGGCACCGAGACCGAGTACGAAGGCACGGTCGGCGACATCGCTCTCCCCGACGACTACGAGCAGTGGTTCTACTCTTTCGGGTTGTTCGTCTACCCGACCACGCTCGCCGGAGGTGAGTCGGTGCAGGTGGTCGACTTCTGGACGGAGGGCCTCGGCCCGGGCTACCAGAAGTAACCGCCGTCGAAATCGAACGCACGCCGCCCGCCGCGCGATCGCTCTCGCGATCCGTGACGGGCGGCGGCGCCTTTTGTGAGTGCGGCGGTCAGCGCTCCACGGTCACGTCCGCGGGACGGCTGGAGCTCTGGTCCGTCGGGTTCGTGGCGGCGTAGATACAGAGCGTCACCACGATGGCCGATAGGCCGGCGACCACCATGGCGATGATGCCCTTGCGAGCAGTCTCCGCTTGGATGACTCGAACGGCCTGCTGTGGCGCATGCCGATCCGGGAACTCCAATGTCCTGGCCATGGTCACCTCCTGTGAGGCGGGAGTTCTGCACGGCACATGCCAGGTGGTCGAAACGCACCCCGAACTGTCCGTTCACACTCGGGGCCCCGAGGGCACCCGACCGCGGCTGCCACACACCCGAGAGCCACCCGTGTGCGCTCTCGCCTCGCAGCCGGCTCGTCCGGCCGCGTTGGCGCCGCGATTTCGCGTTTTAGCTGCGTTTTCGCAGCGTTGTACGAGCGATGGGCCTGCCCCTGCCGGGAAGCTGTGATAAGACCCGCCCCGTGTTCGACGCGTTGGTAAAAGGCTTCCGGGAAGCGCAGAATCGGCTCGCCGGGCTCACCGAGCTCAACGAGAAAAACATCCAGGCGGCGCTGCGTGAGGTGCGCCTCTCCTTGCTCGAGGCGGACGTCGAGCTCGGCGTGGTCAAGCGCTTCCTCGAGCAGGTCGAGCGCAAAGCGCTCGGTCAGACGGTGCAGACTCGCGTCAAGCACGAGGGACAGACGCACACGGTCACCGCCGGCGAGCAGTTCGTCTCCATCTGTCACGACGAGCTGGTCGAGATGATGGGCGAGGTGGAGGAGCCGCTCCACTACCAGGCCAAGGGGCCGACGGGCATCATGATGGTCGGCCTCCAGGGCTCCGGTAAGACGACGAGCTCGGCGAAGCTCGCGCGCTACCTGGAGAAGGAGGGCAAGAAGCCTCTCTTGGTGGCGGCGGACATGCAGCGCCCCGCGGCCGTGGAGCAGCTCAAGGTCCTGGGCGACCAGATCGGCGTCCCTGTCTTCAACCTGCCGGGTGAGACCCCGCTCGCGATCTGCCGGGCCGCCGCCGACGAGGCCAAGCGCCTCGGCCGCGACGTGATCGTCTACGACACCGCGGGCCGCCTCGCCATCGACGAGCCGCTCATGCAGGAGCTCGCGGCGATCAAGGACGCGATCTCGCCGCCCAACATCCTGCTCGTGGTCGACGCCATGATCGGCCAGGACGCCGTCAAGACGGCCAAGAGCTTCAACGAGCGGCTCGGCATCACGGGCGTGGTCCTGACCAAGCTCGACGGTGACGCTCGCGGCGGCGCCGCGCTCTCCGTCAAGGAAGTGACCGGCGCGCCCGTGGTGTTCGTCGGTATGGGCGAGACCACCGACAAGCTCGAGCCGTTCCGCGCGCAGGGCATGGCGAGCCGCGTGCTCGGCATGGGCGACATCGTCGGCCTGGTGCAGGACTTCGAGTCCGTCGTCGACCAGAAGCAGGCAGAGGCGGACGCCGCTCGCATGATGAGCGGGCAGTTCACGCTCGACGACTTCTTGAACCAGGTTCGCACCATCAAGCGCATGGGCAGCCTCCAGGATCTGGTGCAGAAGATCCCGGGGCTCTCGGGCATGGTCCCGCCCGGCGCGGCCGATCAGCTCGACGACAAGGAGCTCGTGCGCATCGAGGCCATGATCCAGTCGATGACGCTCGACGAGCGCAATGATCCGCAAGCGCTCGTGCGCGAGCCCTCGCGCGTCAAGCGCGTCGCCAAGGGATCCGGCAGCAAACCCGAGGCGGTCGGCGAGCTCATCCAGAAGTTCCTCTTCATGCGCCAGATGATGAGCGGCTTCGGGCAAAACATGGGCCTCATGGGCAACATCCCCGGGATGAAGCAGCTTGCCATGGCAAACCAGATGAGGAAGGCCGCGAAGGGTGGCGGCTTCCCCGGGATGGGCATGCCGGGCATGGGCGGGTTCCCCGGTATGGGTGGCTTCCCTGGTATGGGTGGCTTCCCGGGCATGGGCATGCCGGGGATGGCCGGGCCGAGCGGTCCGCCGCGCATGAAGTCGCTCTCCAAGGCCGAGAAGAACGCCAAGAAGAACCAGCGCAAGCGAGAGCGCGACGCCCGCAAGGGCAAGAAGCGCTGATGGCTCTCCGCCGCGCGTCGCTCGGCGTCGTCCTCGCGGCGGCCCTGCCCGTCGCGGTGCTCGGCTGCGTGAGCCGCTCGAACGACAAGGCCACGAAGGAGAAGCTTTCGGCCTACATCCTCGACGCCGCGCCGGAGAAGCTTTCGGCGCGCCTCGGGACCGATTTCGGCGGCAAGGTCGAGCTCGTGGGCGCGAGCATCGAACCGCGCGGCGCGGTCAAGCCAGGCGCCGAAGTCACCGTCACGCTCTACTGGAAGAGCAAGCAGAAGCTCGACTCCGGCTGGCAGCTCTTCACGCACGTGCTCGACCCTGCGGGTGAGCGCATCCTGAACCTCGACAACGTGGGCGCTTTGCGCGAAGTGAGGGACGGCAAGCAGGCGCTCCCTCCGTCGAGCTGGGATCAGGGCAAGGTCTACGCCGATCGCCAGACCTTCCGCGTCCCCGTGGGCGTCAGCGGCAACCGCCTGACCGTCGTCACGGGGATCTGGCGCGGCAACGAACGTTTGGCCGTCACCTCGGGCAAACACGACAGCCAGAATCGAGCCACCGTCGCCACGCTCTCGATCGCTGGCGCCTCTCGCGCGAAGCCCAAGGAGGCTCCGGTTCCGGAGGTGAGGGTCGACAAGCTCGCCGGTGACGTGAAGATCACGGTCGACGGCAAGCTCGACGAGGAGGCCTGGAAGAAGGCCGCTCTCATCGGCCCCTTCGTCGACGTGCGAACGGGGGAGCCCAACAAGGCCTTCCCGGTGAACGGGAGCGCGAGGCTCACCTACGACGCGACGACGCTCTACGTCGGCTTCGAGGTGACCGACAAGGATATCGTCGGCGGCTTCTCGAAGAACGAGAAGGATCCCCACCTCTGGACCAAGGACACGGTCGAGATCATGATCGATCCCGACGGTGAAGGGGACAACCGCGACTACTACGAGATTCAGGTCAACCCACAGAACCTGGTCTTCGACTCCCAGTTCGATCGCTACAACGAGCCGAAGACGGAGCCGAACGGTCCGTTCGGGCACCAGGAGTGGTCGTCCAACCTGAAGAGCGCGGTGAAGATCCACGGGACGCTCGACGACTCCAAGGAGGACCAGGGCTACACGGTCGAGATCGCGATCCCCTGGGCGAGCTTCGCCAAGGCGAAGAAGGCGCCTCCCGCCCTCGGAGACAGCTGGCGCATGAACTTCTACGCCATGCAGAACAACGGGGGCGTCGCCTGGTCGCCGATCTTGGGGAAGGGCAACTTTCATCGCGCGACCCGCTTCGGTCGGGTCATTTGGGCGGAGCCAGGGTTTTCACCGGCTCCTCCGCCCGCCACGGAGGCCGCGCCTGCGGCGCCTTCCGCGTCGGTCGGGATGCGGCGCATTCCGGCGCGCGAGCTGCTCGAGCGCGGCCGCGCGGAGCGCGACAAAGTGATGGTGCCCCAGCGTCAGCGGAGTACCGCCGAAGGAGAAGTGCAATGAGCATTCAGAGCTTCGAGCCCAAGTTCATGAAGGTCGGCGTCCTGACGGCGGCCTTGCAGGAGCTCACACCGCGCGCCCTCCGCGACGAAGATCCCGACAGAGCGGTGGAGGACTGGCTCGGCTTCGCCCGCGACGTCGGCGCCGATTGCATTCAGCTCTCCGCCGCGCTGCACCCCACCGAGGCCGACGTCCCCGCGGAGGCGTTGCTCGACCCGGTCGCGAACACGCTCGATCTCAGGCAACCCTTCGACGCTGCTCGGCGCGACCGCGTGGAGGCCGCCGTAAAGGCCTCGGGCGTCACCATCGCGGATCTTGCCTACTTCGACAACCTCTTGCACGAAGACCCGGCGATTCGAAAGAAGAAGCACGCCTTCATGCGTCGCGTGTTCGACGCTGCGGTGCTGCTCGGCATCGACGCCGTGTGCGGCTTCGTGGGGCGTAACCAGGCCATGTCGATGGACCAGAACCTCGGCTTCTTCGAGCGCGAGTTCATCCCGCTCTTGAAGGAGGCGAAGGACCGCGGGCTCCGCTACCGAGTCGAGCAGTGCCCGATGCCGGGTTGGACGACCAACGACAACTTCCACAACAACATCGCCTACACACCCGGGACCTGGATCGCGCTCCACCGCATCTGCGAGAAGCACGGCGTCGGAGATCAGTTCAGGATCCACTACGACCCCTCGCACGCCATCCTCATGGGTCAGGATACCCGCTCGCTCTTTCAATACTTGAAGGACACCGGCTACGCGTTCCTCATCGACGGCTTTCACGTCAAAGGTCAGGTGGTCGACGCGAAGGGGGTCTCGGCCTGGGGCTACGGCGGGCAGACGGTCGAGCGCGGCGACTGGAAGGACGGCAAACCGTCACCGCGTCCCGCCGATCAGCTGAACGCGTGGAAGAAGCAGACCGTCCTCTGCGAGCACGAGCTCCCGGGGACGGCGCGGCACGATCCGCTCGCTTACCTTCAGAACCGCACGGTCGACTGGTTCGACCATCAGCTCGCCGCGCGCGAGCTCTTGCCGCTCGACGTTGCGAAGACGTACCTCATCGTCGAGCACGAGTACGGCCCGGCGCGCACTCAGGACAGGGCGCGCCTCCAGCCGGTGCTCGCAGGCTCGATCGCCTTCACGCGGAAGATCGACGAGGCCGCCGGTTGCATGTACGCCTTGCAGCACGACGTGCTGCCCGCGCAAGGGATCCCGGTCCAGGGTCGCGGGCGAGAGCCCTACCGCAGCTGAGCTCGGCTCCTCAGCTCCGCCAGGCGAGCCAGCCGAGCTCCTTCGCCGCCGCGAGCGCGGCGCAAGCTTCGCGCTGGCTCACGGCTCTGCCCTCGGGGCCGGTGGGCTCGAGGGTCAGCTTCAGCAGGAACGTCTCCACGTCGAGCTCGTCGGCGATGAGCTTGCTCACGAGCTTGAGGGCGCTCGGCGCAGTCTCGAGCTCGATCGGGTTCTCGAGCTCGCGGAAGCGCGGCCCCGCGGTCGCGATCGTCGTCCCGGAAGGCAGCGCCTTGCGAGGGTCGCCCTGGTTGGCGATCACGATTCCGGCCATGATTCCGTGGCCGATGTCGAGATCGAGCGGGAAGTCCACGCGCGGCGCCGCGGTGCCCCGGTAGAAGGTCGCGCGGCCCTCGTTCCACGTGCAGAGCGCGGCCACGCGATCGCGCCCCTGGTCGCGGAGCGCCCTGAAGAGGTCCACGGCACCGACCAGGCCCATCTCGATCAGGAGGTCACCGAGCTGGAGGCTGCTCTTGTGCAGGCCCGCGAGCGCCCGCTCGAGATCGGCGCGCGAGAGGCGCCCGCGCCGCACCAAGTACTCGCCGAGCAGCTCGTTGCGATCCGACGACGCGACGTGGTGGAGCTTGCCGTGCTCGATGTAGATCTCCTTGCGCACCCCGTTCGGCTGAGTGTGGCGCTGCACGAACAGCGCCCCGCTCTCGCGCCGGTTGCGCAAGTGGGCGAGCACGCGCGGCATCGGGGTCTCGTCGATCAACGCCTGATAGTCGGGCACGCCCGGACCGGTAAAGCGGTTGGTGACGGCGGTCGTCGAGGGCAAGAAGTGTCGAGCGAGCTCCGGGATCTCCCGGATCGCGCGGAAGGGTTCGCCCATCAGCGAGACCCCGTCGGTCGGCGCCACTTCGCCCGTCGCGATCATCTCGACCAGGCGCGCGAAGGGAAAGGTGGCGACGTCCTTCGTCGCGGAGGAGAGCACCCGCGCCTGGCGCTGCGCGGGCATCGGCGTGGGGAGCGCCTTGATCGCCATCATGCGCTGCACGGAGTCGCGCACGCGATCCTCGATCTTCTTCGCGAGCTCGCGCTGGTCGAGCGCCCAGGTGACGACGGAGGCGAGCTCGGCCGCGAGCTCCTTGCGGCCCGGCACCTCGAAAGGCGCGAGCGCCGCGCTGAACTCGGCCGCGGACTGGAAGCGCTGCCCTGGATCCGCGCCCAGGCCCTTCTTGCAGATCTCGACGAGCCCGGCGGGCAGGCGAGGGGCCGCGCGCAGGAGCGGCTCGATGTTGCCGTCGCGAATGGCGAGGAGCACCGCGAGCTGGCCGCTGCCCGGGAAGACGCGCTCGCCGATCAGCATCTCTCCGAGCACCGCGGAGAGCGCGAACAGATCGACGCGGTGGTTGAACGCTTCTCCGGCGACTTGCTCGGGTGCGAGGTAGCCGAACTTGCCCTTCAACCCGTTCGGATGAGTGACGCGGCCCTCCCGCTCCACGCGCGCGATCCCGAAGTCACCGAGCTTTACCTCACCGGAGATGGAGAGGTACACGTTCGACGGGGTGACGTCGCGGTGCACGATGCCGAGCGAGCGCCCGCTCGCGTCGGTCGCCGAGTGGACGGCGGCGAGCGCCTCGGCGACGCGTCGCGCGATGTACACGGCGACCGGCACCGAGAGCACCTTCCGCTCCGCGTCCAGGCGCGCGAGCATGCGATAGAGGTCGACGCCCTCGACGTATTCCATCGCGAGGTACGGCTCCTCGCGCACCATGCCTGCGCCGAACACCGTCACCACGTTGGGGTGGCGGATGTGCCGGTGGAGCTCGGCTTCGTGCTCGAGCACGTCGTAGCGCTCGCCGTCGCTCGGGACGGGCAGCAACTTCTTCACCACGAGGCGAGCAGCCGGCGCGGTTCCGATCTTCGGGTGCGCGAGGAACACCTCGGCGGTCCCGCCGACGGCGAGGCGGCGTTCGAGGACGAACGGCCCGAAGGCGAGCCCGTGCTCTCCCAGGTGCCGATCAAGCACGGCCATTCCTCGAATTATGGAGGTCCCATTCGGTGGGGGCTAGTAGTTGCTCGATGAACTTTCCGTGAAAGATCGAGCGCTGCCGGCCCGCGGTCGTTCGCGCTCGGCGGAGAGCGATGCTATGAGCCGGACCGTGTCGCGTCACGTTCGGGCGTTGGTTCTGGCCACCGGTTTAGCGGCTCTTTTTGCCTTGGGAGGCGGCTGTAAGTGCACGCGCACACCACCTCCGAGCGAGGCCAAGGCGGCGTCGCCGAACGTACGCCTCTACTTGATTTCGAGTGTGGCGGGAGCGCTCGAACCATGTGGGTGCGTGAAGGACATGTTGGGAGGAGTCGATCACCTCGCAGCGTTCGTGGACAAGGAGCGCGCCAACGCGCCGCACGCGCTCGCGCTCGGCGCAGGGCCCATGTTCTTCATGGACCCCGAGCTCGACTCGAAGAAGGCGGCGCAGGATCGCTGGAAGGCCGAGGCGCTCGCTCATTCGCTCGCGTCGCTCGGGCTCAAGGCGTGGGCGCCGGGGCGCAACGATTGGGCGGGCGGTGGCGAGCTCTTGAAGCAGCTCGACGACAAGCAGATGTCGCTGCTCGGCGCGAACCTGGACGCGCCGGGGCTCGGCGTGGAAAAGACGCGGGTCTACACGGTCGGCGGCTATCGCGTCGGCGTGGCGGGCGTGAGCCAGCCCGCCTACAAGAACGCGCTCCCCGACGGCGTGACCGCGCGCGATCTGCGCGCCGACCTCGAGGCGGGGCTCAAGTCGCTCGAGAAAGAAGGGGCGCAGATCAAGGTTGCGCTCGTGGCCGCGCCGCGCGGCGAGGCGCTCCGACTGGCCGAGACGGTGCCGGGCTTTCACCTGATGTTGGTAGGAAAGCCCGCCGACAAGGGCGAATCCAACGATCCTCCGACCCCGGCGGTGAAGATCGGGGACACGCTGGTGGTGGAGGGGCGAAACCACCTGCAGGCCGTCGCGGTGGTGGACTTCTTCGTGCGCGGCGAAAAATTCGTGTTCGAAGACGCTTCACGCACGGCCGACGAGGAGCGACGCACGAGCCTGCGTTTGAATTTGGCAGAGCTCGAGGGCAGGCTGAAGCTCCTGCCCGCCGACTCGCCGGATCGCAAGCACGCGACCGAGGAGCTAGCCAAGAAGCGGGCCGAGCTCGAGACGCTGAGCAAGTCTTCTCCGCCGGCGGAGGGCAGCTTCATGACGTACAAGCTGGTCGAGGTGCGGGAGGGGCTCGGCACGGACGCGAAGGCGGCGCAGTTCATGAGCGACTACTACCGGCGGGTGAACGAGCACAACCGGGAGGCGTTCAAGGATCTCTTGCCCAAGCCGGCGCCGGAGGGGCAGGCGAGCTACGTGGGGATCGAGGTGTGTTCGAGCTGTCACGCCGAGGAGCGAGAGTTCTGGAACACGACGGGACACGCGAAGGCTTACGCGACGCTCGATCGGCAGTTCAAGCAGTTCAACCTCGAGTGCGTGGGCTGTCACGTGACAGGCTACGATCAGCCGGGCGGCTCGACGGTGACGCACGTGGAGAAGTTGAAGGACGTGCAGTGCGAGACGTGTCACGGCCCTGGTTCGCGGCACGTGCAGAGTCCGGTGGACAAGACGTTGATCCAGGCTTCGCCGCCGAAGACGCTGTGTGCGCCGCAGTGCCATCATCCGCCGCACGTTCCGCAGGGGTGGAGCGCGGATGCGGCGTGGCCCAAGATCATCGGCAAGGGTCACGGGATGTAGCTCACTCGCGGGTTTGGGGGATTGGGCTGCCCACCCCCGTCGCGCGAGGCGCGCGCCGACCCCTCCCTGACGTCGCGCTTTGCGCGCCGTGGGAGGGGTTTTCTCCTTGGACGGACTCGAAACGCCAGTTTGGCCGTCCGGGAAAAAGGAGATGGCCGTCCGGGACAAGGAGATGCCCGTCCGGGACAAGGAGATGGCCGTCCGGGACAAGGAGATGGCCGTC
>JAEZYO010000666.1 GCA_023419055.1 Pseudomonadota bacterium
CTCACCGGCAGCTCGAGGGCGCCGGCTTCATCGTGCGGAGACCCTTTCCCAGCCCTCGCTTCGACGCGGCGGATCCCTTCCTGCTGCTCGACGAGCTCGGCCCCATCGACTACCGCCCGGGCGAAGCCACCGGGGCCCCGGATCATCCTCACCGCGGCTTCGAGACCGTCACCTACGTGCTCGAGGGTGAGACCGAACACGAAGACTCGGCCGGCCATCGCGGGACGCTCGGGCCCGGTGACGTGCAGTGGATGACCGCTGGCTCGGGCGTGGTGCACTCCGAGATGCCCTCCGCGCGCCTGCAGCGCGAGGGCGGCCGCGTGCACGGGTTCCAGATCTGGGTGAACCTGCCCGCGAAGGACAAGCTCATCGCGCCGCGCTATCAAGAGATCAAGGCCGCCGCGATCCCCGAGGCAAGGAGCGCTGACGGCAAGGTGACCGTCAAGGTCGTGGCTGGCGAGTCCCTCGGCGTACGTGCCGTGATCGAGACGCGCACGCCCATCTCCTACCTACATTTCAAGCTCGAGCCCGGCGGCCGCCACGTGCAGTCAGTGCCGGAAGCGCACCGCGCCTACGTGTACGTGTTCAGCGGCAACCTGCGGGTCGCTTCCGAAACATTGGAGGAGGGTACCCTCGCGGTGCTCGGCCCGGGAGAAGGGGTCACGCTCGAAGCTGCTGCGGAGAACGACGCTAGCGCGCACGCTCTGTTGCTTTCAGGCGTGCCGCTCCGCGAGCCGGTCGCTCGTTATGGACCTTTCGTCATGAACACTCCTGCCGAAATTAAGGAAGCGATCCTCGACTACCAGGCGGGCCGCATGGGCGAGATCCGTCGCTAGGAAACGTTCCTTCGTCGTGGCGGATTGTGCGGGTGCAAGCGGCCGGGTATAACGGCTGACCGTATCGCGAACGCTCTGTCGCGCACGCGCCACGTCAAGACGAGGGAACTGATGCAAAACCACTTGGTGCCCGATCCGGGGCACCCTCAGTCGCACATCCAGACCGTGGCTCCGGCTCACGGCGCGCCGTACGGCTCGGCTCATCAGATCACGCATGGGCCGAGCTTCGCCATGTTGCGCGTGGACCTCCGGCCGGGCGAGACGCTCGTCGCGGAAGCGGGCGCCATGGTCGCGCGGCATCAACCCGTGGCCATGGAGGTGAAGCTCAACGCGGGGCGCTCGGCCGGCTTCTTCGCCAAGCTGAAGGCGCTCTTCATCGCTATTTTGCGCAAGGCGATCGGGGGCGAGACCTTCTTCGTCAACCACTTCACGGCGCCGCAAGGCGGTTCGGTCTGGCTCGCGCCCTCGCTCTCGGGGCAGGTCCAGTACCGGCGAATGAACGGGGAGACGCTGATTCTCTCGACCGGCGCGTACCTCGCTCACATGGGTGAAGTCGACTTGAAGCTCAAGTTCGGCGGGCTCTCGGGCATCCTGGCCAAAGAAGGCGCCTTCTTTCTGGCGGTGTCCGGCGCGGGCGACCTCTGGTTCACGAGCTACGGCGGCATCGAGTACATCGACGTGAACGGGAGCTACATCGTCGATAACGGTCACCTCGTGGGGTACGAGGGCAACCTGACCTTCAGCATCCGCAGCGCAGGCGGAGGCCTCCTCGGCTTCGCGGCCTCCGGTGAAGGTCTCGTGTGCGAGTTCCAGGGTCAGGGTCGAGTCTGGATCCAGACCCGCAACTTGAGCTCTCTGGTCGGTTGGCTTTCCCCGCTCTTGCCCTGAGAAAACCATGCAATTCGACGTGCTTTATCGGCCCGCCCACTCGATGGCGCGGGTGATTCTGAACCCGAACGAGTCAGTGACCGCCGAGTCGGGCGCGATGATCGGGATGTCCCCGAACGTGCAGATGCAGACGCAAGCCGGCGGCTTGATGAGCGGCATCAAGCGCATGTTCGGCGGCGAGTCGTTCTTTCGCAACACCTTCACCGCGTACAACGGCCAGGGTGAGGTGCTGCTCGCGCACGCGCTCTGTGGAGACATGCGCGTGCTCGAGATGACGCAAGCGGGCTTCTTCGTCCAGAGCTCGAGCTTCGTCGCGTCCACGCCGAACGTCGCGACCGAGACCAAGGTAGGCGGCTTCAAGAGCTTCTTCGCGGGCGAAGGCGTCTTCGTGCTGAAGGCCACCGCGCCTTCACCGGGTGCGCTCCTCATCGGCGCGTTCGGCGGCATCGAGGAGATGCAATGCGACGGCAACCTGGTGATCGACACGGGCCACCTCGTGGCCTGGGACGCCACGCTCGACTACTCCGTGGGCAAGAGCGGGAGCGGCTGGATCGCGTCCTTCCTGTCCGGTGAGGGGCTGGTCTGTCACTTCCGCGGCCAGGGCAGAATCTGGATTCAGACGCGTAACCCCGCAGCGTACGGCGAGACCGTCGGCGCCATGCTCCCGGCTCGTTCAGGCTGATCGAGGAACATCAGGATGCGCTACCAAATCCTTCAGAAACCAGACTTCGCCGCGATCCGAGTGCACTTCGATCAGGGCGGCGAGCAGCTCGTGTGCGAGAGCGCAGCGATGCTCGCTCGCGACTCCGCCATCGACATGAAGACGCAGCTGCAGGGCGGGCTCCTCGCTGCTGCCAAGCGCAAGCTGCTCGGCGGTGAGAGCCTCTTCACGAACACCTTCACCGCGAGCCAGCCTGGGCAAACGCTGTGGCTCGCTCCGGGCGCGGAAGGCGATCTCGAGGTGATCGAGCTCAACGGTCAGTACCCGGTGTTCCTCTCGTCCGGCGCCTTTCTCGCCGCGCCGCCCAGCGTGCAGATCGACACGAAGTGGCAGGGGGCGCGCGGCTTCTTCAGCGGAGCCGGGCTCTTCTTGTTGCAGGCGAGCGGCTACGGCCCGCTCTTCTTCTCGGCGTACGGCGGCATCCACGCCGTGGACGTCGGGCCCTACGGCTACACCTGCGATACGGGGCACGTGGTCGGGTTCACCGGTGGGCTCAACTACACCGTCAACAAGGTCGGCGGCTTGAAGAGCCTGTTTTTCTCGGGTGAGGGCCTGGTGTGCACCTTCACGGGCCAGGGCAGGCTCTGGGTCTCGACGCGCAACTCGTCGAGCCTCGTGAACTTCCTGCACCCGTTCCGCCCCGTGAAGAGCAACGGCTGAGGCGCGACGCAGCCGAGGGCCGCGCGTGCGGCTCTCGGCTGGTCTCGTGAGCGTGGGCTCAGCGAGGCTCGCGCGAGAGCTCCGTCAGCGCGCCGCACTTGATGATCACCGAGCCGCCCGGCTCGATGAACTCCCCGAGCGCACGACCGAGCCGCACGAACTTGGTGCCGCAGTTGACGACGAGCGGCGTGTTAGTCGCGCCGACGTCGTTCGCCAGCACGAAGACGCGCGCGTCGGCGCTCGAACGCACGAACAGGTAGCCTTGCCGCGCCGCGAGCTTCGTGAGGTCGACCTCGGGCGTCACGGCCTCGGGTAGCGCGGACGCTGCGCTCGGAGGCGCAGCTGAGGCCGCGGGCTCCGCTGTCGGCTCCGTGGACGCAGCCGGCGCTGGCGCCGGACTCACCGATGAGGCCGCCGACGCGCTCGAGGGGGCTTCGACTACCGCCGACGCGCTCGGCGCAGGCTCGAATGGAGCCTCGACCGGGGGCGCCGCCGACGCGGTCGGTGGCGCTGCGGGAGCGCTCTCTCTGGTCTTCGGAACCTTCACCGTGGCCGTTGGTCGGGAGATCGCGCCCTGCTTGGTGCGCGCCACGAAGACGCTCGCTCCGGCCAGAGCGCCCACGAGCAGGAGACCCAGCAGCAGTAGCGGTGTTCGAGCCCCCTTCTTCGCAGCGGGAGTGCTGCTCGACGTCGGGGGCGCAGCGGCGATTCCGGCCCACGACGCGGCGGGCAAGCTCGCGGTCGGCTTCGGGGCGGCGGCGCGCTTCGTCGTGAGGGCATCTCGCGACTCGTCCCTGGCGACCGAGACCGTTTTCCCGGGAGTGGTCACCGCGACGTCCACGGCCTTCGTGGCTGGCGGCGGCGACTGCGCGGACACGAAGGTCGTTTCGGACGAGCCGTTCGCGCGCGGGAAGAGCGCGTCGGCGGAGAGATCGTTCTCTTTTGGCAGCTCCGCCTTCGGCATCGCGGCCACCGGAGTGGGCGCGTTGGCGAGCGGGTTCATCACCGCCGTGGACGCGAGAGACGGTGAGGGCGTGACGCGAGCGGGCGCAGGGGTGGGAGAGCGCGTTGGAGCGCTCATGACCGCCGTCGAACCGAGCCCCGGAGGCGGCGGAGTATGGAGCGGCGGCGCCAGCGCCGTGGCGCGCGAAGGGGGCGGCGAGACTGCCGGCGCGCTCCCGGCTCCCAGCGCCTTGATGATGGGGGGGCCACCCATCATCAGCGTGGCTTTCGCGGACGGAAGCGCGGTGGCCGAGGCGAGGCTCGCGCGTGGCGGAGGAGGGGGCGGCCCGCCTGCCGCGGCAGGGTTGGTCGCCGCCTGGGCGGGCTTCGCCGCGGCTTTCTCGGAGCTCGGCGCGGCTTTCTCGGAGTTCGGTGGTGGGACCTCCGGAGGGAGCGCCGACACGCGCTCGAAGACGTCGTTTCGATCGAAGCTCATCGATACGGGGAGCGCCCCGGAAGAGGGCAGATCCTGTTGGTCGAGCGCCTCGGCGAGCATCAGCCCGACGTCGCTGTGCTGGAGCTCGCGAGGTTCACCGGGGACATCTTCCTCCAGCCCGCCGAGCACCTCGTCCACCTCGTCGACGGGTGGCTTGGAGGGGCGCGCGACCTTCGGCGCCTCGGGTTGGGGCGCGACCTCGGCCGTCGGGGGCGTCGGTGACGCCTCGGGCGTGGAGCGACCGTCGCCGAGGGGGCGCGGGACTGCGCCGCGCGCGGCCGGCTCTTGGGCTCGTATCGCGGAGGACGACTTGAATCCGGCAGGCTTTGCGGCCGCTGCGGCCGGCGGCGCCGGCGTCTGCAAGAAGTCCTGACAAGCGCGCAGCCAGGTCTTCAAATCTTCGTCGTCGCTCTCGTCCAGCTTGACGCCGAACCCCGGCGGCGCGCTCGCGATCGAGCCGGACCCGTAGCGGAACCGGCGCGCGATCTTCCCCCTCAGCCGCACGAGCTTCTCGCGCCGGGGAGGCCTGAGCTCGATCCACACGTCCGAGAACTCGCAGGGCAGGAGGCTACGGACGTAGATGCCGTTCGGGCTGATGTCGTAGGTGAAGCCGAACTCGTCGGCGTTCGATTCGGACTCGCGGAAATGCACCGGCGTGCCGTAGAGCGCGCGCCACTCCTTGCGCTTGTTCCCGCGCGAGAACACGAGCTCGTTGGCGACGAACAGCACGTCCTCCGGCGATCCGGTCGAGGCGGTGACGGCGACGCGCTCGATCCCGCTCAAGCTCTGCACCACCTTCTGCAGGCTGCGCTGGTCCGTGAGCACGACCCACATCGGGAGCGCGCCGGACTGCTCGACCGTCTCGATCAGCTTGCGAGGAGCGCTGAGCCCCGCGTTCAACACGCACAGGCGCGTCTCGAACTGCGAGGCGTAGTACTCCGCCGACGCAGCGTCGATCGCGTACTTCACGGAATAACCCGCTTGGGTGAGCACACGGCCCAGCAGCGTGCAGCGCTCCGGGTTCGACTCGGCGACGACCGCCTGTCCGAAGCTTTCGTCGGTCACGGCCGAGCTCGCGCCGAGCGCCAGCAGGCGCTCGGCGAGCGGGCCCTCTTGCCCGAGCGGCGCCAGGTCGTCGGCCCCCCACGCGAAGACGCGGTTGAACGAGAGCTCGCCCGGGTTGCGCGACAGCCCGATGATGGGCACCCGGCGCAGCTGTTCGCTGGCGCGCGCCTTACGGCAGAAATTTTCGGCGCCCAGCGCCGCCATGTCCACGAGGACGGCGAGGGGGGAATTATTTTGGACCTCGGCCAGAGCCCTCGGCGGGTCGCGCGTGATCACGAGCTCCGCGGATGCCCGACGGCACGCCGCTTCGATGGTGGCGCGGTGCTCGCCGGTAGGACTACCGAGCGCGACGACTCTATTCGGCGACTCGCTCACAGTCCGGGATGCTATCTCGGCGGAGGCAGTTTCGAAACGAAGAGAATCCGCGCGCCCGGCCGCCGGGCTGGTGCAGGCGGTCGCGGAGTCTCACCCCGGGCTTCGAGGAGGACGTCATGAAGGAGGAAGTGCGGCGATGTGTGGTGTGTTTCGCGCTGATGGCTCTCGGAGTCGCCTGCTCGGCAAAGCCCGCTTCGGAGCGCGCGAAGGCGGCGAACGAAGAGCCATCGTGCGAGTGCATCCCCGCGCCCGTCGAGCAGCCGGTTCGTGAAGGAGCCCCGCAGCAAGTAACCCTTTCGCGCGGCTTCAGGTTCGCTTCCGGGGAGCTCGAGCTCGTGATCGACCCGACGGACGGCGGGCGCGTCATCGAGTTCTCGCTCGGGGGCAAGAACGTGCTGCGAGAACGCTCGGCGAGCGAAAGCTACGGATCCTCTTTCTGGACCAGTCCACAGTCGGACTGGGGGTGGCCGCCGCCTTTCGAGCTCGACTCGGGCGAGTGGCAGTGGAGCACGACCAGGGGAGGGAAGGAGCTCGTGCTGGAGAGCGAGCTCGCAGCGAAGCTGTCGCTCCAGGTCAGCCAGGGCGTCTCGATGGATCCGTCGCGTGGCGCGGTGACTTTTCGTTACACCATCGAGAACCGCGGAACTCTGCCGCGCAAAGTCGCTCCCTGGCAAAATACGCGCGTCGCCCCGGGCGGGCTCACCCTGTACCCGAGCGGGGGACCGCTCTCACCCGAGTCGACCTTGAGCTTCGACACCTCGGGCGAAATAGCCTTCTTTCAGCACGAGCCTCGGCGCTTCACGAGCGGCGTGAAGTCGTTCGGCGACGGCAAGGAAGGGTGGCTCGCCCACGTGGACGGTGACCTCGTGTTGATCAAAGTCTTCCCCGACGTGCCGCCAGAGCTGCAGGCCCCCAAGGAGGCGGAGATCGAGATCTTCGTCGACGGCGCCGGCAAGTTCGTGGAAGTCGAGCAGCAGGGACCGTACGTCGAGGTCCAGCCGGGACAGAGCTCGGAGTGGACCGTCACCTGGTACTTGCGGCGCTTGCCGAAGACGATCGTCGCGGAGCCCGGCAGCGCCGAGCTGGTCGATTTCATTCGCCGGACGATCCGCTCACCCGGTTAGGCGCAGCTTCATGCCGGCGAACGTCTCGCGCGACGAGCAGGATCAAGAGCGGCACGATCGCTACGGAGACCAGCGTGAAGAGCGAGAGGCGTGGCACGCCGAGCAGGCGGTGCCCCGGGCCCTCGATCAGGAACGCCGTCGAGATCAGGGCGCCTATGGCGGAGGAACCGTGTTGCACCGCCGACTGGAGCGACAGGAACCGGGCTCGCTCGTCCGGGAACGGCACGCGGGTCGAGAGTGACGTCACGGCGACCGCTCGGATCGAGTTGCCGAGCATCATGCCGACGAAGATGGCCATCGCAGGCACGAGCGGCTGGTACGCGATGAAGCCGACGAGCAGGTCGGCGGCGAGAAAGAGCGTCCCACCGAACACGACGAGCGGACTCCCGTAGCGATCCACCAGCGCTCCTCCGATGCGCATCGCGAAGAAGCTCGTCGCACCGCCGACCAGGTACAAGAGACCGAGGCGCTCGCGCGGGTAGCCGAGGTTGTACTGAAAATACGCGGAGATATTGGGGATGAGCGCGAACATGCCCATCATGGTGAGGCTGGTCGCGGCGAGCGAGCAGGCGACGCTGCGGCGACTCAGGAAGGCTCGGATTCCGGCCAGTGGCTTGCCGCTCGCGCCTCGGCCGATGTGCGAGGTGAGGGGCGGCAAGGTCAGGCGCGTGAGCACGACGGCGAGCGCCGTGAGCAGGGCGATCGCGAGAAACGGTGCGCGCCAGCCGGCGAAACGCGAGAGCTCGAGGCCGAGCGGAACGCCGAGCACGCTCGACACCGAGAACGCTCCCAGCACGACGCCCATGGCACGTCCGCGACGCTCGGGCGGGACGACGTCCGCGATGATGGCGTAACCGAGCGCGGTAGCAGGACCGCCGAAGGCACCTGCCGCGAGCCGTGCGAAAATCAGGATGGCGAACGAGGGCGCCGCGGCCGCGGAGAGCGTCGCGACCACCAGGCCCACGAGCGAAAAGGTGAGCGCTTTGCGGCGGCAGAAGCGATCCAGGAAGGCGGCGCTCAAGAGCCCGGCGATGGACGCCGACAGCGTATACGCGGCTCCGACCCACCCGAGGTGGGCGAGCGGAACCCCGAGCGCCTGGGCGAAATCAGGGCCGAGCGGCATGACGATCATGAACTCGAGCACGTTCACGAACTGGACCGTGGCGAGCACCGTGAGGAGCTTGCGCTCGGAGAGCTGCTGCATGGCGAGCCCTACTCCTGCTTGCTCTCGAGGCGCCGCAGACGCTCGCGGACGGCGCGGCCCGCGAGCGCCGCGCTCGCGAGCTCCCGCAGCGACTCGTAGCTGAAGCCGCTGCTCAAGGAGAGCTCGAACATCGCGAAGCCGTAGAGCGTTTGGTCGTGAAATAGCGGTAGCGCGCAGTGGCCGTCGGCCGTCTCCGCGACGCTGCGAACCAAGCTTCGCGAAGGTCCGCGATAGCCAGCGGGTAAGCCCGAGCCCGCGCGCGCCACGACCTC
>JAEZYO010000667.1 GCA_023419055.1 Pseudomonadota bacterium
GGGCGGCGCTTCTCGGGGCAGCGTGCGCGAAGCCGGCAGAGCCCGTCACTCCACTGACGGCGGAGATGAAGGCTCCACCGTTGCCGCTCGCGAGCGTCACGGTTTCGCCCGCTCCCACCGCGACACCGGCGCTCGTGGCATTGCAGTCAGGCGCCACGCTCCCGAGCGTTCCAGCCAGTGACTCGAGCGAGGACGCGTACCGCCGCGCCGTGCACGACGCCTCTCACGCCACGGAGCGCAACGACGCGCTCGTGAAGCTCAGCTGCGCGGGGAAGGCAGGGGTCGAGTGGAAGGACGCCGAGTGCTCGAGGGTGAAGGTCGTGAGCGTGATGACGGCGGACTCCGTCCAGTACTGGAAGGGGAGGACGTCTTCGGAGTGGCAGTACGTGAGCTGGGTGACGGCGGCCCCCGAGCTCGAGACGTTCTGCAGCGGCGCGGCCCAGTCTAGCCTCTCGGCCGACGAGCTCGTGCTCCGCGTGCAGCAATGGCTCGGGCTGCCGAGCACCAAGCGCTACGACAAGGTGATCGAGGTTTGGGTGCACCCGAGCCGCTTGCGGCGACCGTGCTCGAACCCGAAGGTAGAAGTGGCAGAGTGCCGAGCACAGGGGAAGGTGACGTGCCGCGGCGACGCGAGCTGCGAGGTCTTCAAGCTCTGGCTCGACTACAACGATCTCAAGAACCAAGCGGCCGGGAGCTATCCGTTCACGCGCCTCGGCTACACGTACGATTGGTCGCGGGCGAGCGCTACCTCGGGCAAGCCGGGGCTCGGCGCGACCGAGTTCGTGGTCTTGCCCGATACGCCTTATGAAATCATCGCGCCGGGTAGTCGCGAGCTCACGGAGTATTGCGGAAGGAAGCCGTGAGCGCTCGAGGCGGGGTCACGGCGCCGGCGTGCCCGAGACATCGAGCTCGGCGACGCTGGTCCAGATCTCGTCTTTGATCTCGCTCTTCGCCACGAAGCGCACGTAGCGACCGACCTTGGGCGTGAGCTCGACGCGCTTGGCGCTGCGGTTCTGCTCGAGGGTGCCGTGCTCGAAGGTGCCGCTCGCGACCGGCGTGCCCCACTGACTCGAGTCTTCGCTGACGTAGAAGTCGTAGTCGGCGACGATGCCGTGATCGTCCTTGTCCTGGCGCGGGTAGTAGCGGAAGGCGTCGAGCAAGTAGGCGGCGCCGAGGTCGATCTGGATCTCGTGCGGCGGCGCTTCGGAGTCGTACGCGGTATGCCAGATGGTCGAGGTGGAGTCGTCGAAGGCGTTCTCCGCCGCGCCGTTCTCTCCCTCGGTCTCCTCGCTGTCGGTGTAGAGGAGAGTCCAGCCCGCCTGCGGCAGGTAGCCGTCGTTCACGGACCACTCCCCGGTTCGGAGGTTGATCTGCCAGGCGTCGTAGTAGTCGAGCGCGAGCGAGGTGCCGTTCACCTTGAGCGGCAGCCAGATGTACTTCGAGCCCAAGAGGTCGGGATCTTGCCAGCGATCACCCGCGAAGATGAACGTCGTGACTTTGGTTCCCTGGACCGGGATCAGGTAGGTCGACTGCGTGTCGTAGGTCGTGCTGTCGCCCAGGTTCTTGAGCTCGCTCCACGGCCCTTCGATGTTGGTCGCGGTCGCGTACTTGGCCTGGTTCGGATCCCAACCGGTGGCGCCCGACGTCACGAGGTAATAAGTGCCGTCGAGCTTCATCATGGCCGGCGCCTCGCGCCAGCTCCCCTTCCAGAGCGTGATCACGTCGCGCTCGATGTCGAGGTAGTCGTCGGTGAGCTCGTAGATGACGAGATCGGCGTTCTCGTTCGCCGCCGAGATGAAGTACGCGGTGCCGTCGTCGTCCTTGAACAACGTATCGTCACGCGACATGTTACCCTCGGGCCGGAACGAAGAGACGTAGGCGTAGTCGCCGCACACCGTGGCGCTGCGGAAGACGCCCGCCTCGGCTTCGGCGTAGTTCTGGCCCTCCCAGTGGAGCCACATCACGTACTCTTGGCTCTGATCGTTGTAGATGACCTTGGGGCGCTCGATGATGCGATCGCTCGCGTCGAGCTCGGGCGCCGTGTCACGCGTGATGATCGCGTTCTCGAACTTCCAATCTTGGAGGTTCTTGGACGAGTAGCAGTTGACGCCCTTGAAGTTGCCGGAGTTGTGCGATTTGTCTTCGCCGATCCAGTACCAGGTGTCTTCGACCTTGATGAAGCCGCCGCCGTGCGCCTCGATGCGGTTGCCGTCGACGTCGTTCCAGAATCCGCCATTTTCGATGGTGGCGATCGGATCAGGGCCGGGATCGGCGCCGCCGCCGCTCGTTCCTCCCGTCGCGCCCGAGGTCCCGCCGTTGCCGCCGGGGGAGCCACCGCTGGCGTTGCCCGCGCTGCCGCCGCTCGTCGGCGAGCCGCCGCTGGCGTTGCCCGCGCTGCCGCCGCTCGTCGCTGAGCTCGCCCCCGAACCACCGCTCGCGCTGCCCGACCCGGCGCTACCGCCAGAGGTACCTGGGCTGCTCGCACTCTCGGAGCCGCACCCGGCTATCAGGAACGCGCCGACGACGGGCGACCACAGGCACGAACGAAGCTCGCGACGCATACGCGGATGATGGGTGGAGTGGTACCGATTTCACAAGCCGAACCCTCGCGTCGCGAAGGCGGAATTCGGCTCGATGTGCGAGTCCGGCGGAAGTTTCGCGTGTGATCGGAGCGGCGTGCGCGTGAAGTCGCCTGACCCGACGAGGTCGCGTCGCCCGTCCTCGTCCGTCGCCGTGTCACCCAGCGATACATCCTCAGGGTGACAGCATCACGCCCAAGAATCCGGCGATGAAGGCGCCATCGTAGGATACGACCTCCTCGCCGTCCGCCAGCGCTGCCAGACCCCGCGCGACGCCACCTTCCAGGCCGAGGCTGCAACGAAAATGACGAGAGAGGGCGTAACGGACATCGCTCATGACGCTCGCGTCGAGGTAGAGCGAGCCCGCCGACGTCGCGTCGACCCGGTCGTTTTCGGACGAACCCGAAACTTCGATCCAGCCGATGCCCAAGCGCGGCCCGAAGCTCGTCGAGAAGCCAGCGCCGAGATCGGCTTCGACGAGTCGGTAGCCGGCGAGTCCTTGCACCAGCAGCGCGTCCACGTCACCGACGCCGGAGCTCGAGCGTCCGACGAGCAGACCCGCACCGAAGAACCAGCGCGAGCTGTCGCGAAAGAGGCGACCCCCGAAGAGCGCGGTCCCCGAACTGAACCAACGCAGGTCGGGAGCGAGCCCGATCGCAGCGCTCTGGTTGCGGGGCACGGACGATGGACGGTCGACGCGCTCGTCGGGCTCGATCCATTCGCTCGGTTGTATCGGTTCGTTCGCGGCCGCGGGTGACGCCGGAGCTTCCGGCGGCGCTGCTGGCGCTGCGGCTTCCGCTGCCGCCTCGGGAGGAGCTTCGGTTGCGGCAGGGGCCTCGGCGGCTTCGGTAGGCGCCGGCCCGGCCGGCTGAGTCTCGGGTTCCAGCCGATCGACGAGCTCGGCGAGCGAAAGCGCGAGCATGCGCGAGCGCGTTCCCGGAGGGAGACCCCCGAGGGTGAGCGTTCGCGCTCGCTCGCGATCATGAAAGAGCACGCGCAGCGAGAGCTCCGCGTCGGGTCGACAGGAGCTCGCGATCTCGAGCAGGATATCGGAGCGCCCGAATCCGTCGCGGGGCTCGGCCAAGCTGACGCCGTCAGCCTGGAGCTCGAGCGCGAGCGCGGCGCGAAGCTCCTGCTCCGAGACGCCTTCGAGCGGACACGCCGGCAGGAGCAAGATGGCGCGCGACGGCGCTTCTGCTCCGCACGGTGCGGCCGTGGTGGCGAGGACGGTGAGGGCGAGCGAGGCTGCGCGAAAGGGGCGAGAAAGCTTCAAGGGTCGAGCCAGCGTCGCACATCGTTCGCGCGGTGGCCGTTGGGAAAGCGCTCGAGGTACTCCTTTGCGAGCTCGGACGCGCGGGCGTGATTGCCGGCGCGCGCTTCCGCCTCCACGCGGCGGGCGAGCGCGTCTTCCGCGAGGCCCTTGGGCATGCCTTGCATCGAGCCTTCGAGCGCGGTCGCTGCGAGGGCGGGATCTTGCCGGACGGTGAGCCGTGCCAGGCTCAGCGCGGCCATACCGCGACGCGGATCGTCCGGCGTCGCTCGCTCGAGCACCGCTTCCAGGTGTCGGATCGCGCTCTCGCGATCGCCTCTCCGGCGCGCGGCATCCGCGGCAGAGAGCCGCGCGTCGATCTCGTCGGTGGGCGCCTGCTCGAGGCGCGCGCTCGGCAGAGGCCGCGGCGCGGACGCGACGGGCGCAGCGCTGGTAGAGGCCGGAGGGCTCGCCAGGGGAGCCGGAGCGGGCTCGGGCTCGGCAGCAGCCGCGGCGAGCGAGGGGGCGCGCACCTCGACGCTCTCACCGGCGCGGAGCCGGCGCGTGGTGCCAGGCAGTGATTCGGCGCGCACCACCACGACTCCGTGCTCGACGCTGACG
>JAEZYO010000855.1 GCA_023419055.1 Pseudomonadota bacterium
CCGAGCCCATGGCGTGCAGCCGTTGCGCTGCGCTGGGCGTAGGCGATCTCGGGTTGAGCCCGCTCGGCCAGCCGCTTTTTCAGATCTGAAGGCGAGCATCGTCGGACCGGCGTGCTCACCCGCGAGATCAGCTCGACGTAGAGGCGCGGCTTGCAACCAGGACGGACGTGGAGGCTCGCGGCGGACGTCATTCGGCGAGTTGACGGACCCCCCTGAGGGGAGCCGAGGACCTCGAAAGGGGAGGTCATGCTGGGCCGAACGGATCCTCTGCTGCGTCGCGCGGTCTCGGCCGGCTCACGACGACTTTCCTTCAGCCGACCCTCCCGCCGGAGCTCCAGGGACCTCGGCGCAAACGGCTGGCGCATCCGGGCTCCTCACGTGCTAACGGGGCGGGGCCCATGCCTCGTAGGGACGACATCAACAAGATCCTGCTCATCGGTTCGGGACCCATCGTCATCGGCCAGGCTTGCGAGTTCGACTACTCGGGAACGCAAGGCGCCAAGGCGCTGACCAGTCTCGGCTACGACGTCGTGCTCGTGAACTCGAATCCGGCGACGATTATGACCGACCCGGAGCTCGTTCGCCGCACCTACATCGAGCCCCTGAACAAGGGCACGCTCGAAGCCATCATCGAGCGGGAGCGGCCCGACGCGCTCTTGCCGACGCTGGGCGGGCAGACCGCGCTCAACCTGGCGCTCGAGCTGCACGGGACCGGCGTGCTCTCGAAGTACGGCGTGCGCCTGATCGGCGCGCAGGTGGACGCCATCCGCAAGGCGGAAGATCGCCTGCTCTTCAAGGAGGCGATGAAGAACTGCGGGCTCGAGTCGGCGCGCTCCGGCTACGCGACGAGCGTCGAGGAGGCGCGCAAGATCGTCGAGACCACGGGCTACCCCGTGATCTTGCGCCCGAGCTTCACGCTCGGCGGCGCCGGCGGCGCGATCATCTACGACCCGAGCGAGTTCGAGACCAAGGTCAACTGGGCGCTCAACCAGTCCCCCACGCGCCAGGTGTTGGTGGAGGAGAGCCTGCTCGGTTGGAAGGAGTACGAGCTCGAGGTGATCCGCGACTCCGCGGACAACTTCATCGTCATCTGCTCGATCGAGAACGTCGATCCGATGGGCGTGCACACCGGCGACTCGATCACGGTCGCGCCCGCGATGACGCTCACCGATCGCGAGTACCAGCGGCTGCGCGACGCCGCGCGCGCGGTGATGCACGAGATCGGCGTCGAGACCGGCGGCTCCAACGTGCAGTTCGCGGTGAACCCGAAGGACGGGCGCGTGGTCGTGATCGAGATGAACCCGCGCGTCTCGCGCTCGAGCGCGCTCGCCTCGAAGGCGACGGGCTACCCAATCGCGAAGATCGCGGCGAAGCTCGCGGTGGGCTTCACGCTCGACGAGCTCGAGAACGACATCACGGGCACGAGCGCCGCGTTCGAGCCGGTCATCGACTACACGGTCGTGAAGTGGCCGCGCTTCGCCTTCGAGAAATTCCCGGGCGCTGACTCGCGCCTCGGCACGCAGATGAAGAGCGTGGGCGAGGTGATGGCGATCGGCCGCACCTTCCCCGAGGCGCTCCAGAAGGCCGCGCGCTCGCTCGAGACCGGCAAGAGCGGCTTCGTCAGCCTGACCGATCGAGTGGACTACCGGCTGCTCACGCGTGAACCGGAGATCAAGCGCGATCTCGCCCACGACGCGCCGCCGCAGGCGAGGCCGCGCGAGACCCTGCCGCCGCCTGCGGGCGACGAGCTCGTGAAGGCCGTGGAGAAGCTCGTCACCATCCCCGCCGCCGATCGCCTCTTCTACGTCGGCGACGCCATGCGGCTCGGCATCTCGACGGAGCGCTTGTTCGAGCTCACCGCGATCGACCCGTGGTTCCTGTCGCAGCTCGAGCGCATCGTGAAGCACGAGGCGAAGATCAAGGACGCGCCCGAGCTCACGGCGGAGCTCTTCTTCGAGAGCAAGCGGCTCGGCTTCGGCGACGCCCAGATCGCCGAGCTCCGCCAGGTGACGCAGACGGAGGTGCGCGAGCTCCGGGAGCGGCTGGGCGTGACGGCGGTGTACAGCCGCGTCGACACCTGCGCCGCCGAGTTCCCGGCAAAGACGCCGTACCTCTACTCGACGTACGAGTCCGAGAGCGAATCCGAGATCACCGCCCGCAAGAAGGTGATCATCCTCGGCGGCGGCCCCAACCGCATCGGTCAGGGCATCGAGTTCGACTACTGCTGCTGTCACGCGGTGTTCGCGCTGCGCGAGCTCGGGATCGAGACCATCATGGTCAACTGCAACCCCGAGACCGTGTCCACGGACTACGACACCTCGGACCGGCTCTACTTCGAGCCGCTCACGCTAGAGGACGTGCTCTCCATTTGCCGAGAGGAGTCTCAGCAGGGCGAGCTGCTCGGCGTGATCGTGCAGTTCGGCGGCCAGACGCCGCTGAAGCTCGCCGTGCCGCTCGAGAAGGCCGGCGTGAAGCTGCTCGGTACGCCGGCGGACGCGATCGATCGCGCGGAGGATCGAGAGCGCTTCGACGCGCTGCTCGCGAAGCTCGGGCTCGTGCGCCCCCGCGCGGGCATCGCCAAGAGCGTCGAGGAGGCGCGCGTGGTGGCCCGCGAGATCGGCTATCCGGTGCTGGTGCGTCCCTCGTACGTGCTCGGCGGGCGGGCCATGATGACCTGCTACGATGACCGCGAGCTCGAGGCCTACGTGGGCCTCGCGATCGAGGCGGCGCGCGAGGAGCGCGGCTCGCAGACGCTGCTCATCGATCAGTTCTTGAAGAACGCGATCGAGGTCGACGTGGATCTCGTGTGCGACGGGAAGCGCGCCGTCATCGGCGGCGTGATGCAGCACATCGAGGAGGCAGGCGTGCACTCCGGCGACTCGACCAGCGTGCTGCCCCCGCACTCGCTCGACGCGGACGTGGTCGCCACCATCGAGCAGAACGCGAAGGCGCTCGCGCTCGAGCTCGGCGTGGTGGGCCTCATGAACGTGCAGTTCGCGGTCAAGGATCGCGACGTCTACGTGCTCGAGGTGAACCCGCGCGCCTCGCGCACGGTGCCCTTCGTCGCCAAGGCGACGGGCCGCCCGCTCGCGAAGCTCGCGGCCAAGGTCATGGTCGGAAGGACGCTCGAGGAGCTCGGCATGACCGACGGCGCCCTGCCGATGCACGTGGCGGTGAAGGAGTCGGTGTTCCCGTTCAACAAATTCCCGGGCGTGGACACCATCCTCGGGCCCGAGATGCGCTCGACCGGCGAAGTGATGGGCATCGGCCCGAGCTTCGCGCTCGCGTTCGACAAGAGCCTGGCGGCGTCCGGGTTCGCGCTGCCGGATCGCGGGCGCGTGTTCATCAGCGTGGCCGATCAAGACAAGGCGCTCGCCTGTCACATCGCGCGCCGGCTCCGGAACCTCGGCTTTACCATCGTGGCCACGGGCGGCACCGCGACCGCCCTCCAGCGCGCTCGCATCCCGGCGGAGCGGGTCAACAAGGTGCTCGAGGGCTCGCCGCACGTGGTCGACTCGATCCGCGACGGCAACGTGCAGCTCGTCATCAACACGACCCAGGGCGCGAAGGCGATCTCCGATAGCTACTCGATCCGCAGAAACGCGCTGCTCGCCAACATCCCGTACTTTACGACCATCGCGGCCGGGCTCGCGGCGGTCGACGCGCTCGAGGTGAGCGCACTGTTGCGGGGTGCCGCGCAGGTCCGCTCCATCCAGGAGTGGCACTCGCGCGGGAACGCCTAGGCCGCCTCGAACTTTACCCGTCCCGGCCTCCGGCCTAGACTCCGGGGGTGCGCCGCAAGTACCCCCTCGAAGCGCTGTCGCAGCTGCGGCGCGACCGGAAAGAGGAACGCGCGCGCGCGCTCGGCGCGGCCCAGGCGTCGGCGGAGGCCGCGCGCGCCGAGTCCGAGCGGGCGACCGAGGCGCGCCGGCGAGAGCAAGCCGCCCTCTCGAGCGAGCGCTCCGAGCAGCGCGCTCGCCTCGAGGCGGGTGAGGCCACCGCGCAGGATCTGCAGCAAGGTGAGCGCTTCCTCGTCGGTGCGATGGGTCGCGTGAACCGGCTCGCCCTGAACGAGCAAGCTGCCGAACGCAAGCTCGAGGAGGCGAGTCGGGTGGAGCAGCGTGCCCGAGGCGAGCTGGCCCGCGCGGAAGCCGACCAGCGAACCCTCGAGGAACACCGGGGACGCTTCCAGGCGGCCGAACGGCGCGCGGCGGAGCTCTCGGAAGACGAGGCGGCGCTAGAGCGTTGGACCGCTGAACGTTACGGCAAGACCCGCGCGTGAACTTCCTTCGTCGCCTCACGATTCCTGTTTCCGCCTTCGGGTTGGCGGCGCTGCTTTCGTACTGCTCGACGCGCCCTCAAAGCTCCCCGCCGGCACAGGGCCCGGGCCCCCTGCCGCTCTCCGCGACCGCTCAAGGAGCGAGCTCGAGCGCCCCGATCGTGCCTGCGGTTCCGGCAGAGCCAATCTCGCTCGAGACGTTGACGCCGCTGCTCGCGACGCCCGGCTTCGAGGAGGCGCTAGCGGCGCTCGAAAGCGGCGATCCGCGCGAGGCGCTCGCGGCGCTCGAGCGTTCGCTCGCCGCGCGGCCGCTCGACGCGGGGAGGCCCGAGTTCGCTTTCGTCCGCGCCCGTCTGCGAGAGCGCGTCGGAGACGCCGCTTCCGCGTTGTCGGACTTCGAGCGCGCTCGAGGCGCGGACTGGCCCCTCGCTGCCGATGCGGCGCTCGGCGCGGCCCGCGCTCACCTCGCGCTGCGAAAGCCGGAGGCAGCCCGCACCCTGGCCGCGAACGTCGGCGGCTCGGAGCGGCTCGTCCGGGGGCGCTTGTTGGTCCTCGCCGACGCGGCCAAGGCGCTCGGCGATCGCTCCGCCGAGCTCGTCGCGCTCCGTGACTTTCTGGCACAGCGACCCGACCCTGGTCCGAGGAGCACGGTGGGGCTCAGGCTCGCGGAGGCCCTGCTCACGCCGAAGGGTGAAGTCTCCCCCAGCACGGCGGAGCTCGCGGAGTCGCTCGCCCTGTCACGAAAGGTCTCGCGAGAAGCGGGGAAGGACGAGGAGCTCGAGCGCCGCGCGGCGGCGCTCGGGGCGCGAGCGCTCGCGCTGCTCCCCGAGTCGGAGCGTCGGTCGCGCGCCAAGGAGAGCCCGGAAGAGCAGCTCGAGCGCCTGAAGGCGCTCGTCGACTCGCGCCGCTTCGAGGAGGCGGAGACGGCGGCGGATGCGCTGCTCGCCGAGCTGGGCCAGGCCCGGCGTTTCGAGCGGCTCGGCTGTGAGGTCCTACAGCAGCGCGCCAAGGCGATCGCCGGGCGCCGCGAGTGGGGGCGCGCGGTCGACGGCATCGGCGACGTGATCAAGCGTTGCACCGAGGACCGCGATCTCCACGCGCGCGTGCTCTACCTGGCCGGGAAGTACGCGGCGAGCGACAAGCGCCACGCGCAAGCGGTGAAGTTTTACGCGGACCTCGAGGCGGAGCACGCGGACCACACGCTGGCGGACGACTCGCGCCTGAACGCCGCGCTGAGCTACCTCGCGCTAGGAGCCGAGGCGCGGTTCACGGAGCTCTTGCAGACGATGCCGGAGCGCTACGCCAGCGGCGACATGGTCGTCGAGGGCGTGTTTCGGCTCGCGCTCCGCCGCATGGACAAGGGAGACTGGTCGGGCGCGGCGCGCCTGCTCGAGCGAGCGAGCAAGCTCGTCGGCGATCTCGACGCCGCGCGCGGGCAAGAGCTCGCCGGGAGAGAGCGCTACTTCCTCGCTCGCGCCGAGCTCGTCGCCGGGCGGAGAGAAGCGGCGCTCAGCGGGTTCGAGGAGGTCGTGCGCCGCTTTCCGCTCTCGTACTACATGCTCTGGGCGCGCTCGCAGCTCGCCGCGCTCGACCCGGAGCGCGCGGAGCGGTTGCTCGAAGCGATTCGGTCCGAGACCGGGAGTGAGCCGTTCTCGATCGCCGGGCGCCCCGAGTTCTCTTCTCCCGGTTTCCGTCGCGCGCTCTCGCTACTGCGCGTCGGCGAGACTCAGGCCGCCGTCGACGAGCTCTCGGATCTGGGGCTCACCGCCAAGGACGTCGCGCCGGAGCTCGTCTGGGGCGTCTCGCTCGCGTACTCGCGGGCAAGGGCGTTCAAGCTGTCGCACGATCTCCCGCGGCGCCGACTGACCGACTGGCTCGCGCGCTGGCCGAGCGGTTCCTGGGAGCTCGCGTGGCAGCTCGCGTTCCCGCGCCCCTTCTCGGAGGTCGTGGATCGCGAGGCGAAGAAGAACGAGATCGAGCCCGCCCTCGTGTACGCCGTGATGCGGGAAGAGAGCGCGTTCGATCCGGACGCGGTGAGCATCGCGAACGCGTACGGCTTGATGCAGCTCATCGTGCCGACGGCGAAGATGATCGCGAAGGGGACGGGCTTGCCCCACGATCGAGTCGCGCTCCGTCGCCCTCAGGTCAACATCGCGCTCGGATCGCGGACGCTGGCGCAGCTCAAGAAACGATTTTCGGACAACCCGCTGCTCGCCATCCCGGCTTACAACGCCGGCCCCGGCAACGCCCGCGAGTGGCTCGCCGACCGTCCCAGCGCCGATTTCGACCTCTGGATCGAGCTCATCCCGTTCCTCGAAACACGGCGTTACATGAAGCGCGTCCTGGCCAGCCGAGCGACCTATGCGTTCCTGTACGACGGCGGCGTCGCTGCGAGCGCGCTATCGTTGCCGCTCAAGGTCAAGCCTTAGGAGACACCGTCAATGGCAACATCCTCGAATCCTCTGTCGCTCGGCAGCCCGCTACCTTCGTTTCAGCTGCCCGACACCGTGAGCGGTCGCAGCGTCAGCTCCGACGAGCTCCTGGGCAAACCGAGCGTCGTCATCTTCATTTGCAATCATTGCCCCTACGTGAAGCACATTCGCAGCGGGCTCGCCGCGTTCGGTCGCGCTTGTCAGGAGCGCGGCGTCGCCATGGTAGCGGTGAGCTCGAACGACGTCGCGACGTACCCGGCGGACTCCCCCGAGCACATGAGGGCCGAGGCCGCCGAGGCGGGCTACACCTTCCCGTACTTGTTCGACGAGTCGCAAGCGGTCGCGCGCGCGTTCGACGCAGCGTGCACGCCCGACCTCTACATCTTCGACGCCGAGGGCAAGCTCGCCTATCACGGGCAGTTCGACGACAGCCGCCCGAAGAACACCGCGCCGGTGACCGGCAAGGACGCTCGGGCCGCGATCGATGCCTTGCTCGCGGGCAAGCGCCCCGCCGCCGAGCAGACGCCGAGCATCGGTTGCAGCATCAAGTGGAAATCCTGAGCCGATGAGGCGAGCCCCCCTCCGGGGATCGCGAAGCGCGTCGCCGAAGCTCTTCGCGTTCGCCTGGCTCCTGCTCATGCTGGACGCTCACGCCGAGCCTGCCGACGACGGGCCCGCGATTCCGGTCGTAGATCTCCACGTCGACCTCCCGTACGAGCACGTTTACAAGGACAAGCCCTTCGACGAGGGCACCGGCCAGTAC
>JAEZYO010001025.1 GCA_023419055.1 Pseudomonadota bacterium
TCGAAAGTCAGCACCCCCTCGCGGCACCGCAGGTACCAGACCACGAGATCGTAGAAGCTCGCTCCGCGCTCCGGGTCCAGGTGAAAGAAGACGAGCGGGACCACCTTCGTGATCACGTCCCAGTCGAACGTGACCGACACGCTCCCCTGGTGCGCCTTGATCACGTCGGCGAAGGACTTCTTCGTCGAGAGCTCGCACGGAAAGTGCTGTCGCCAGAGGACCGAAGCCGGGTCGCGAAACGTGACGCGATAGCGTCGCGCGAGCACCGTGGGCGCGCTGGCCACGCGACCGTAAACGTGTTCTTCGACCTGACGCTCCACGACGACGCCGCCCGTCACGATCTCGCCCTTCTCGAGAGGGACTCCCGTGTCCTCGTGAACGCCTCGAATCGAGAGCTCGACCTTCGCGAGATCGGGCTTGACGAAGTCGGCGAGCAGGCGATCGCGATACTTGCCGCCCAGCTTGGCGTCGTCCTGGAGCACGAACTCGAGCGTCCCCTCGACTCCGTAGGACGTCATCGAGAGGGCCAGCGTTCGCACGTTGCCGCCGGGCACCTCGTGAACGGCGGTCCCGAACTGCAGACGCGGCGAAATCTGGAGGCGCTCCCTCATGACGTCACTCGGCTCGACTCGGGATGACCCGAACGTTGCGGAAGATGCTGTGAAAGAAGATCTCGAACGAGCACGACTCGTCTTTGTAACGACCGGTGAGTCGAAAGAGCGCCCAGAGCGTGCGATAGCGTCCCACGAGGCAGATCGCCGGCTCCTTCAGGCGCGGCTCGAAGGACCTCACCTTCTGCAACATCTCGCCGATCAGCGTTTCGATCAGGCGTTGATGCCCGTAGTGGCCGTCGTAGCGCCCGATCCCGAAGACCTCCACGGCCGCGGCGTAACCCTCTTTGGCGTTCAGCACCGCCTCCAGGTTGCGCGCGATGCTCTCCGAAGGGGTCGACGCCTCTGCCTTCTTGCTGAGCTTTTCGTAGAATCCCATCGAGCAGGCCTCGTCGATCGGGGCGGCGTTCATCGGTTGGGCCGCCAACAGAGGAGAAACCTGTAACCCTCGAGTCTCGGCTCGTGAAAGAACGCGAGCGCTCGTTCGTGCACGACGTGAGCCCACTCCGGGCTCTCCTCCCCCACCATGGGCGAGACGATTCGGTAGAAGTCGACGGCAGAGCCGAACGCGTGCCGGAAGGGCGGCTTGTCGAGGAACACGGTCCGCACCCCGCGGAGGACGTGCGCCCTCACGTGACGCAACCGCTCGGGGCTCGCGACCCTCACTCCTTCGAGTGGATCGCGCTCCACCGCTCGAAGCTTGCGCACGGCGATGAACAGCTCGTGAGCCGCCGCGGCGTCCGGAGGGATGGAGACGATCCAACGCCCGTTCTCGAGCTCGAAGGGGACGCATGGCGACTCCGGCGGCGGCGCGCGGAGCTTGCTCGAGATCTCCGCGAAGACGAGGTCGAAGACGCGCCGCTGGTCGTGGTGATCGTAGCCGGGCGGCTGCCAGGGAGTCGCCGAGTCGTCGAGGATGCAGAGCTCGACCGCGAAAGCTCTCAACGCGTCGAAGACCACGTAGGGGTGGTGATGAACGCCGCCCGCCGTGTCATCGAGCAAAGCGAGGAGCTTGCGGCCCTCGATGCGAGCCCGCTGCACCGCCATGAGAGACTCCCCTCGGGAGAGCGCCGTCGCCGCGGCTTCGTCGAGCACCGACTCGAACTCCAGGATCTCGTTCTTGACCCGCCCGAGCTCGTCCTTGAAGTAAGGGGTCGAGTCGAGCCGGAGCAGCGGAGGCATCGGCGCCTTTTGCTGACGGAAGGCGCCGTCGTCACCGAGCAAGAACTCACCCAGACAAATGCGCCCGAGGCTCGCCGGCACGCTGCCTTCGCTCGACAACCTCACTTGGAGGTATCGGCGCGAGACGTCCTTCGCCGCCGGCTCGAGCGTGTCCAGGGATCCCGACTCCTCCTCCGCGAATACGTGGGCGTAGACGACCACCCGGTGACGCGCGGGAAGCTTCAAGTCGAGCGGCGCTGCGAGCTTGGCGTTGCCCGGAACGTCGACGACCAGGCCGTCGGGCAAGATCGCAGTCAGGGCCTGCACCCACAGGATCCCGTGCTCCGGCACGGGACCGCTCCACTCGAGCCGGAGGACTCCGCTGGCTGGTAGTCCCGCCGTGCTCGAGCGGATCGCCGCGTCGCTCGTGAGCGCGTTCTCGAGCGCCTTGAAGTGCTGGGGCAGGAGGACCTGCCCGATTCTCCATTGCGGCCGTGCCAGCAGCGACGTCATGCGTGACTCCCGCCAACGTGCTGGCAACGACGCATCAGGCGCCGACCTTCAAGCCCCAGCTCTTCGCGAACTTCTGCGTTTCGCCGACCGCCAACTGAAGCGCCTGCGCTTCGGGCTTGGGCTTGATTCCCATGTTGAAGGCGTAGTTCTCGGGGGACTGCACCTCGGTCGCGAGCGCGTCCGATACGCTGATGTTGAGATCGTCCCCGCGCTTCTCCACGAGGCCGTTCATGTCCGTGTCGCCGCAGTGGAAGCACTTGAAGTACTTCTTGGCGAGCGGATCGAACTCGTACACCGAGAACTGGAACGTCACGCTGATGTCCGCCAGATCGAGGTACGCGAGCTGCGCGACCTCCTGGCGATTGGCGGTCGAGATCTGGCCCGAGAGGTAGACCGGGTCGGTCACGCCCGTTTCCCAGAGCACGTCACTCAGCACCGCGACTGCCTTCAAGTCGACCGTGGGATTGGTCGGGTCCTTGCAGGCCTGATCCGCGGTGAGCGTCTTGGTGCCGACGGTCAACTTCGTGATGAAGCCCACCGTGGACTGCTTGTCCTTCTTGAAGTTGTAGCCTTGGTATACGTCAACTACCTTGCGATATTCGGGCATGGTTCGTCCTTCTGCGTGTCCAGCGCTTCAACGTTCGCTCGCGTCGCTCACGGCCCGCCGAGGGCGGCTTCGAGGCGCAGCTCCACATCCATCCCTTCGAACTGCAGGTGCGGCAGCACGGAGATGATCGCCTTGTACCAGCCGAGCGGCCCCGGCTTCGGCTCGACTTCGACCGAGACGACCTTGAACGGATAGTAGAGGAGCGTGAGGTCGTCGGGGTTGGTGATGCTGGTCACGTAGCCGCCGAGCCACTCCGACAGCACCCTCTGAACGTACTCTCCGTCCGCTGTCGAGCCGATGTACTCCCGCATCATCCGCTTCACGAAATGCGCGATGCGCGTGATCGAGAAGGTGTAGGCGAGGTTCGTGACCAGGTGAGAGTTCTGGGTGTTCAGCTCTTCGACGAAGAAGTGTGACTTCTTGATCGACTGAGCGCTGAAGAAGGTCGCCACCGCCTCGTTCTTCTTGTGAACCAGAGGGATGAAGCCGTTCTGAGCGAACTGCAGCTCGCGATAGTCGGCCATCGCCATCTCGAGCGGCGGCTGAATCTCTTCGTAGCCGTTCTTGACGTAGCTGTGCACGGCGAGCCCCTCGACGAGACCGCCCGCCTTCGGACCGCGGATGTGCTGAGCCCACCCCGAGTCCTGGTAGGAGCGCACCATGTTCTTCGCGAACAGGACGGCCGAGTTACCCCAGAGGAAGTTGCTGTCCGGCCCGGTCTGCCCCGAGTGCACGGTCTCGGCGTAGCCGATGGAGTTGAGCCTCTCGAACCTGCCCCCGTCGCCCCACGGCGTCCGCATGAGGTACCGCGGCAGCGTGAGCCCGATGTACGCGGCGTAGTCGGTGTCGCGGAGCTCTTGCCACTTCCCGAACCAGGGGTGTCGGAACAAGGCGTCGAGATCACCGATGTTCGCGACCTCCTCCATCGTCTTGCACGGATAGAAGAAGGTCGGACTCGCCGCCGAGATGAAGGGACAATGGCTCGCGTTCGCCACCTTCCCCATGGCGCGCAGCCACGCGACGTCCTCCGGCCCCGAGTCGAACTCATAGAGCCCGATCATCGCGGCGAACGGCTTCCCGCCGTAGCGGTCGTACTCGTTGATGTACACCTTCTGGAACAGTTCCCCTGCGAAGATGTCACCCTCGTTGTCGACGATGTCCGCGCGGAGCTCCTCCTTGCTCACGTCCAGGAAGTCGATGATGACGTCGTCCTGGGTGACGACGGTCGACAAGTCGTGAAGGCTCCGCCAAGACGCCTCGAGCGCCTGAAAGTCGGGGTCGTGATAGACGGCGTCGAGCGACTCACGGATCTTCAGATCGATCTCCGTGATCAGCGCCGCCGTCTCCTCGAGCACCGCGCTGTAGCTCGTCAGGCGCTGGATGTCCTGGTTCACGAGCAGCGCCGAAAGGGTGTTCATGAAGCGCACCGCTTCATTGATCTGCATGTTCCGGTCGTCGAAGCGGAGCGGCGAGCTCACGTCGGTCGCGGCCCCGCTTCCCGCGAGGCTGATCAGCGCCTTGGGGGCCCCGTTGTCGAGCAAATCTCCCGGCGTCTGACCGATGACTCGGAGCAGCTGCTCCTGCATATCTTTGGCTTCTTGCGTTAGCTCCATGACGACTCCTCCCTTTCGGTTCGTGGTTCCTCTTTCACGCTGCCGCCGTGTCGCCGTTCGGCGGCTTCGGCGCGGGCCGTTCGATCTTGAGCAGCGGATAGGCCTGCTCGGCCCACGCCTTCAGGTTCGTGACGGGCGTGAGCTTCTTCTCCACGTCGGCCGGGCTCGCGCCGTACGCGGGCAAGAGCGTCTTCAAGAGCTTCCGCAGCTCGGGACGGTTGCGGAGCCCTGACTGCAAATCCACGAGCAGCTGCTTGATGACTTGCAAGCGGTGCAGCTCCGGGATGACAGAGGCCACCGCGTCCGGCGAGAACGCTTCGATCGACGGGAACGACACCGTGCGCTCCGCGGCCACCTCGAGGGGCTCCAGAGCGAGCACGAACTGCTTGGCCTTCGGCGCCTGACCCGGAATCGGCTCTACGTCTTCGCTGGGCGCGAGCGTCAGCCCCGACTTGACCGGGATGCGGGTCTCGATGAACGCGGTCACGACGCCCGCCGGCTTGCCCGTCGCCTGGTCCGCGTATTGACACGCGAGCGCACCCGAGACGGCGATCTCGGCGCCGTCTGCGGTGACGACCCCGTCCTTGATGGTCGCGGACAGCGTGCCGCCGACGCGGAGCGCGCCTTCCAGATCGCAGAGGCCGTTCTCGGCCAGGGTGCTCGCGAACTTCGCCGTTCCGGAGAGCTGAAACCTCCCGGACTCGTTGCGCGCGATGGCGCCGAGCGGCACGCCGCAGCTGACCGCGGTAAACGTCACCTTACCGGGGATGGTCGATTGCAGCGACTTGAGGCTCGCGGGGATCCTCCAGATCGGCATCGTCTCCTTGAGGTGATGGTTGACGGTGGTGCCGCGCTTGATCGACTTCACCTCGCGTTCGGCCACGGCGGGAAGCAAGTGGTCGGCGCGCATGGCCTTCCCGGAGAACTCACCGAGCACCAACAAGCGATACGGCAGACTCTCCTGCTGTATCGTCCCGTTGATCTCGGTGCGATACGAGATGGTCAACCTGGACTTGAAAATGGTTTCCTGAATCGGCTTCGCCAAGATGGCCTACCTTTCCCCGCGCGAGCTGACAGTGGAGCTCGAGAAGTTCTTGAGACACCCACATTCCCACAACGACCAAACGTCATACCAATATTTGGATTCGTTTCACTCATCGACCCTGACAGGCACTCTTCCCTCGTGAAGCACGACGACGTGCGGAGAGGACGCGAGCTTGAGCGCGTCGAATCCGAACGTGCTGCCGTGAATCAGCGACAGCCGCATGTTGCCTTCGAAGTCGAAGAGGAAGATCCGCAGATCCAGCGCCGACTCGGCGAGGGCGGGGAACACACTCTCTTCGAGTCGGCGGCGCGCTTCGTGCGGCCAAGGTTCGCCACGCCACGTGGTCGACTCGCCGGTCGCCAAGAAGACGTCGTACCCGGGAGTCAAGAGGTCGGCTTCGCCTCCCATCGCCGTGTGACCCAGCCGCGCGTGCCCGAGGCGCAGCTCGTCGATGGACAACGCCCGCCGAACACCGCCGCGCGAGAGCGAGACACCGAGCTCCGGAAAGATCCTCGCGAACAGCCAGCGCAGCGTGCCCGCGGACGCCGGGCGCGCCAGCTGGAACAAGTTGCGCCTCAGCGCGAAGGCCTCTCCGAGCAGGCGCGGGCTCTTCACGCCGACGGCGCCATCGGCGCGATCGCGAAGCAGCTGATCGTCGAGGACGGAGAGGATCGCTTCGAGCCCTCTAACGGGGCTCGGCCCCGAGAGCCACTCGTAGAAGTAGGACGGGAGCGGCGTCGTACTGCTGAACAGCCCGAGGTTCAGAGTGACGCTCACGGAGTCGGAGCGAAACTCGACGCCTTGGACCGCCGTGGGCCCGGGGCTCATCGACGGGTGACTCCGAAACCGCAGCGGGAGCTCGGGGAACTTCGCTCGCAAGAGCGTCACGAGCGCTCCGACCTCGAAGTCCTTGGCTCGCCGGGTGATCTTCTGTTCGAGCGACTCCCGCTCCGAGCCCGAGGCTCCGGAACCGCGATCGAGACCTGACGGAGCGACGTCTCCCATGACGAGCCGCTACGCGTCGATGAACGCGTCGAGGTCCACGCGGTAGAGCTGCTCCAGGGCTTGCCAGCCCGGCGTCCCGCGCTGCTCCCAGTAGGGTGACAGCGCGTCGACGTTGTTGCTCAGGAGGCGAAAGTGCGGCGCGAGCAGGTTCGGGAGATAGACCATCGGATCGAACGCCGCGATCACGCTCCGGATGTCCTGCGCCACGATCGCCGCCTTCGCCACGCTTCCGCTCGACACCAGGAACTCGAAAGCTTCGAGCTTGCGCATGAACTGCTGCAGCGCCGGAGATACGCTGAGCGTCGTACCGTCGTCCTCGTAGTCGCTGGCGCGTCGAGCGAACGACATTTCCGTTGGAGTCGAGGCCGGAGCTCGTTCCGACTCGGGCGGTGGGGTCGTGACCTGCGGCGGCTGCGGGGTCCGCTCTCTGACGACGGTGAGACGAGGGGCGACCGGGTCCTGCTTGGCGTTGCGCTCGCAGTACGCTTCGAGCCGCTCGATCACCGCGCCGAGCTCCGCGTCACAAAGCGGCGCCTCGATGATCGCGTGAATCGCCTGGCGCAAGCTTTCGCTGGCGCGGAGAACCCCTGATTTGGAGTCGGGCGCCAGGCGCTGAGCCCAGGCTTGCCGCGCCGCCTCTGGCCGGTGCTCGTCGAAGTCGAGATGGGCCTTCATGGTGCGAAAGCAGAACCTGAGCGCAGTGTCGATCGGACGCAGGGACGACGGGGGCCGCGCTGGCTCACCGGACGCCGAGACCGCGCTCGCGATGGAGTCGAACAAGTCCGGCACCGCGGCGGGGCCGCGCCCGGCAAAGACACCCAACGCGTGGACGACGAAGGCGCGGACGTCCTTGCAGCCCGCGTCGAGGAGCTCGCCCGCGCGCGCCGCCGCCACGTCGTACTTCGCCGACTGCGCGAGGTGCATGATCTCGTCCAGCGCCGGAGCAGCGGCGTCCTGTTCTGGGCGCGGGAGAGCGCGAGCGAGAAGCCTGTCATCGAGCATCGTCTGAATTCGTCCTCAGGGTGGCGCGCAGGGCGGTGAGACGTCGAAAGACGGGAAGATTCGCCTTTCGCGGGAGGAAACCGGCGGAGTATTGGCGACGGCACCAAGCGAGGTCCAATTCTCCATCCTTCTTTCGTGCGTGGAGAGGAATGATGACGACGTGATCCGGCACGAAATCATTGCCGAGCCGGGACCTGATGACGTGGTCCAGCTCACGACCCAACCTCTCTCGTGCCGCCGCTGCGCGAGTGCCCGCGAAGACGATCAGAACGAAAGCCCAAACCATGCCCGGGCTACTCGTCGCCACGGGAACGACGCAGGCACCGTCCACGCCGGGCAGGCGAGTGACGCACTCCACTACTTCGTCCTCCGGAAACACCCTGCCCGCTCGCCGCGGCAACAAGGTGTTGCCGTACAGGTACTCAGAAGCTCTCTTGACCAGCAGGAACCAGCCCGGATTCTTCGGATCCGGCTCCGCTCCACTGCTGAAGACTCCCGCGCCCCCCAGGGCATTGGCCCCAGAGGTCACGTCGCAGAGTGCGAAGGGAACGCCCGGCGACGGTACGACGAACGCGTCGGCGGTGCCGGGGCGGCGTGCAGCGATGAGCAACGCGCCGCCGCTCGCGGCGTCCACCAGTAGATTCGACGCTGGAAGAGCATCGAGCTCGTTCTTCTGGATGAACTCGCGCCAGGCGCTCCAATCGAGCGGCTCGTCGACGCTCTTCCACCAGTCGCGGAGCTCGGGGAGCGGCCCCGCTGGAGCCCGCCTGAGCACGTCCCGGAGCGCCGGGGAGACCCCCAGCGTCGTGATGAACGGCTGCGCCAACAGGCGGGGGTTGCGCTCGATGGCCGAGATCGAAAGCTCGACGAACCTGGCTCCGGTGAGGAGCGTCGCGAGGACGAGCGCCGGCTGGTGCTGCTCGAACGGGAGCCCCGGCGTCGCGAGCCCGCTGCTAGGAGTGATTCGGTACGCGAAGCGCGCGTCGCGGAGCCCCCAGAGGAGCGCGGCGTGGGCCGACACGGCGTTGGGCTGATCGAGCGGCGCCCGCACGGGCGAGAAGAGCTTGGCAAAGGCGTGTTGCGGGGCGTAGGCGCGCGGGGGCGGCGCGTGGCTCGCGCTGGAGCGAGCCACGGAGAGGGCGAGCTCCGCAAACTCCGCCGGCGGCGGAGGGCCGGCGGGGTCGAACACCACTCCCGAGGGTTTGAGCGCGCGCAGCCTCGTAGAGAGCGCGTCTTCCCCGAACGAGGCCAGGCACGAAACGGTGAGCCCGAGCCGTAGCGCCGCAGCAAACGCGACGAGCCACGTCACTCCCATAGGTAGAGTGAGAGCCAAGACCTGCCCCGGCTCGAGCCCGGCGAGCGACCAGGCGGAGGCGCAGGAGGTGGCGGCGGCGTCGAGCTCCGCGAAAGACAGATGTTGAAACTCCCCGCCGGCGTCCAGCACCGAGAGCGCGATCGCTCTCGAGGCCGCGTGTCGCGCGATCGCGTCGTGGTAGAGCTCGATCCCTCGCCCAGGGCGGCTCCGGAGCAGTCCTTCGCTCGAGCCTGCGTCCTCGAGAAGCGCGCTCCAGAAGGAGGTCGAGGCCGGATCAGCCGCGTAAGTCGCTTCGACGCCAGCCAAGTCGGGCGCGGCATCCCTCCGAGTGAGCTCGAGCGAGCCGAGCAGCGCCGTGATGTCGGTCGTCGCGCTCAATGTTCCTCCCCGTCGAGAGCCTCGTAGAAGAAGCGCGGACGCTCGGGCAGCGGCTCGTTCGTCACGCCCGCGGCGTGCATCACGTCGGACACGAACGTGGCGCACTGGCGCCGATCCGCGCTGTAGCGGTATCGACCCGACTGATACTCCGACACCTTGGCCATCGCCGCGTGCGCCTGGCCCTCCGTGATGGAGTAGGCCTGGGTCCTGACTCCGGGCTTGTCGAACGCAGCCGCGTCGTCGTGCACGACACCCTCGACCCCCATCTTCAACCGCCCGAGGTCGCGCTGGGGATCGTACTTCCCGTAGTTCGCGGGCGAGAAGCCGAACGCCCGACGCTTTCCGTCCGGCGCTTCTATGGCAACGAAGCTATGACCGGCGAGCGCCTCGGGCTGAGGCGTGTCGTGCAGGTAGGCGCCGACGAGCAGCTGGTAGCCCTCGGCTCGTTGCACGCTCCGAGCGCGCCCGAAGTCGCGCGGCGTCGCCGACAGCTTGGCCTGCGCCGCAGCCCGCCCATGTCGATCGGCTTCAGCCTCGAGCTCCTCGTCGTGAACCACCGCGACGCCGCTGCCGAACGGGTTGCCGACGCGACCCTCTCGTTGCTGGAGCACATGAGTGAGCTCGTGCCCGATGAGCTCGCGACCGTTCTGCGTGTGCGGCTGGTACTGACCGGGAGCGAAGTACAGATCGGCGCCCACCGTGAAAGCGAGAGCGCCGATCGCGGGCGCCTCCGCGCCGACGTGGACGCGGACATCCGAGAAGTCGGCGCCGAAGTAACCCTCCATTTGCTGGCGAACCGACGTCGGCAACGGTTCGCCGCTCTTCTGGGCGGCGAGGAACCCCTGCGGCGTTCGAAACGCGCGCACGTCGGTCTTCGGTTGCAAGGCCGCCGCGTGGGGCCTCGACTCACGTCGTCCCGTTACCGTCGCCGGGTGAGGAGCGAGGCCCGCTCGCTCGAAGTGTCTCGATGCCAGCGCGGGGTGCGGTGCCCGGAGCCGCGGATCGACGAAGGCCGGCTGCGCGACGGCCTTCACCGACGCCACCGCCGGCCGTGCGGGGTGCGCACGATGAGTGTTACCTGCGGGCAGCGAGGTCCGAGCGAACCTTCGCACGGGAGCCGCCGCCGGCGGCTTCCGTTCAGGAAACAAAGCCTGAATCACGCGAACAGCCGACATCGCCGTTGCACAAGGTAGGAGCGTGAACCCCAAGCGGCCAACATCTCGAGTGCTGCTCGTGAGACTGACTCACGCAACGCGTATGAGCGCGTTGGTTTCGACGCCAGAAACTGCCACCCTGGTGACGCAGATAAGGCACCTCGATCTGCGCTCAACCGACCGTGACTTTGAACTGACCAGGATTGATGAGCTGAATCACACCACCCCACGCGCACATGAGCTTCGAGTTCATGTCGAGCGCGGGCGCGCCCTTCAGCAAAGTCTTGGCAGCCCCCGGCAACCACGGGCCCGACGGAACCGGGACACACGGCATCGGGGTCAAGACTCCCAGGGCCGCCGCGGTCGCCGCCGCAACCGCCGGATTCGAGAGGGACGAGCAAGCACCGAAGGGGCAAACGTTGAGAATCGGCCCCTGATCCGTCACGTTTCCTGCAGGTGAACCCGCCAGGCATTGATGCACCGGCAGCACGACGAGAGACCCCGGAGCGACACCGAAGCTGCACATCGCGGTTGCTCCCGCGACCACCTGAGGCGCCATCGTGCCGATCCTCACCGATGCGCCGCGCGGGGTTAAGTTTGTTAGAGGGCGGTGCGCCGCTCGGACTCTCGCTGCACTCGAGCGAGCTCGTGCTCGATGAGGGAGATTCTGTCTCGCACCCGCTTCACGATGACGAGAAGCTCCTGCACTTCGCCGCGATCGAGCTTCGTCGCCTCATCCAAGCCTTGTAGAGCCTCTGGAGCCGTCAGCCGGCCGATCCGGCGAATGCTCTTGATGTACTCGGGTGATCGCGGCCGCCCACCGCGATGCCGGTCTCGCTCGGATAGTTCAGTCACTTCACGTTCGAGACGCGCGACGGACCAGCCGCCGCTCACCGCCTTCTCGAGCAGCTCGCTCTGAGTCTCGGCCGGCGCCGAGAGCAGCACTCGCAAGTGACTCACCCCGACGTGTTGCGAAATCTGGTTCCAAGATACCGGGTTCAGCCGCAAGTGCAGCTCGTAGAGGGCGAGCGATCGGTAGAGGGTCGCCGGGCTGATGCACAGGGCCGGGTGCCTGGCCAGCGCTCGCAGGCTGCTCGCCTTCCTCCCCCGACTCCGCCACTCCGTCAGGTCCCCCTGGTAGAGCTTGGAAAACACGATTCGACCGACGTCCAACGCGAATTCCAGGGCTGCCTTGCGCGAAAGGTTGGCTATTTCGAGTGCAACGCTTTGCACCCTGGCCTCTACATTGGCCTCTTGGTCCAAGACGGTTAACGCACTGTTCATCTTTCTGATCCTCCCCAAACTCTTCTCAGCGCAACGCTGTCGTTTACCAGAATCTCTGCCCGAAAGGAGGTGAAATGGAGTTTCCAGGTGGAAACTCTCATTTCATGACTGAGCCACAACGAACCACCGGACGAGCCTACGACCGTCGGCGGCTACGTTCGAGGAGCGCCTCTCGTTCGCGGCGCGCCCCGAGCGACCGGCCGAGACCTTTCGAACTCTCTTTCGCTCGGCGACGTTCAGCTGCTCTCGAGCAGCGCGTGCACGCGGGGCGCGACTTCCGTCCCGATGAGCTCGATGCTCTGCAGCATCTCCGCGTGGGGGAGCGGTCCGCTACTGTACTTGAGGTCGAATCGCGAGAGCGAGAGCGCGCGCGCCGTCGCAGCGATCTTGCGCGCGACAGTCTCGGGCGAGCCGACGAAGAGCGCTCCTTCCGAACCCGCTTCGCGCTCGAACTCCGCGCGGCTCGGCGGCGGCCAGCCGCGCTCCGCGCCGATCTTCGCCCGCAGCTCTCGGTAGTGGGGCCAGAGTTGCTCCCGAGCTAGAGTGTCGGATTTTGCGACGTGGCCTGGCGAATGGACCCCGATCGGGCGAGGTCCGTGCCCGAACTCCTTCAGCGCGGTCTTGTAGAGCTCGACGTACGGGGCGAAGCGCTGCGGGTTGCCCCCGATGATGGCGAGCATCAAGTCGAAGCCGTAGCGAGCGGCGCGCACGACCGATTCGGGGCTGCCTCCGACGCCGATCCAGGTCCGCAGGAGGCCGCTTTCGACGGGAGGGTAGACGCTCTGACTCCGAAGCGGCGGACGGGTCGAGCCGGACCAGGTCACGGGCGTGCCGGCACGCACCTGGCTGAAAAGCTCGAGCTTCTCCTCGAACAGCTTCTCGTAATCAGCGAGGTCGAACCCGAACAGCGGGAACGACTCGGTGAACGAGCCCCGCCCGAGGATCACTTCCGCTCGTCCGTTCGACAACGCGTCGAGCGTGGCGAAGCGCTGGAACACCCGGATTGGATCGTCCGAGCTCAGGACCGTCACGGACGACCCCAGATGAATACGCTCGGTGCGGGCGGCGATGGCCGCGAGCACGACCTCCGGCGCGGACACGGCGAAGTCGTCGCGGTGATGCTCGCCGACTCCGAAGAAGGAAAGCCCTACCTGGTCAGCGAGCTCGGCCTGCTTTACCACGTTGCGGAGGACCTCCGCGTGCGACGCGAGCTCACCGCCAGCCGTTCGGGTGCGGTCGCCGAAGGTGTCCAGACCGATCTCGAGCTTCGACATGACGCAGAAGCTAATCACCCGCAGTGCATACTGCTAGTTCCCCCTGCGCAACGGAGAGTTGCTCGTTTGCGGGGCGCCAGGGAGCCGCCCCCGCACGAGCCCACCGCTAACTCTTCGGGGTTACAGACGTTGTCAGTGCGGCTCCGGAGCGGGCGGCAGGGACACCCTGAACGTCGTCCCGCGACCGACCTCCGACTCGAAGGTGATGGAGCCGCCGTGCGCCTCGACGATGCTGCGACTCACGAAGAGCCCGAGGCCGGTGCCCAAACCTACGGGCTTGGTCGTGAAGAAGGGATCGAAGACGCGGGCCTGGAGCTCGTCGGGGATGCCACAGCCGGTGTCGTGGATCTCGACCACCGCGTGCCCGACCGGATCCGTGCTGCTCCGAAGCTCGATCTCGTTGCGGTATGGAGTGACGTCTTGCATCGCCTGCGCAGCGTTCACGAGCAGATTCACGAACACCTGCGTGAGCTTCGTTTCATCCCCCTGGATGAGCGGCGTCGCCCCGAACGCCTCCCGCAGCTGAGCGCGGAGCCTGATCTCTCCGCCGGCGATGATCGCAGCCGTCGACAACACCGGCGCGAGGGAGAGCCTAGAGGAGCCTCCCCACTCACCCCGCGCGGCGATGCGGAGCGCGCGCACGACGTTCGTGACGCGGTCGGCGCCCGCGCGCAGCTCGCCGAGCCCGTCCAGAACCCCCGTGAGCCGCCCCTCGGGCAGCTCCTTCGAGAGCGCCACGAGCTCACGCTCGAGGAAGTCCGTGCTCATCAGCACGTAGGTCATCGGATTGCTGATTTCGTGCCCCAACGTAGCGGCCATGGTGCCGAGCGACGCGAGCCGATCCAGGTGCTCCAAGCGCGCGGCGCGGGAGTACTCGCGCTCCAGGGCGGCGAACGCGTTACGCACCGCGTGCTCCAGCGAATCAGCCGTGAACGGCTTTCGTAGAACGTAGTCGACGTCGATCGCCGCCGTGGCCGCGGTGTCGGCCGACACCACGATCACCGGGAGATCGCGGAACCTCGGCGAGCTTTGCTGCCGATGGCGAAACTCGCGACCGTCCATGATCGGCATGTGCAAGTCGAGCAAGATGAGGCTGGGGAGCGGGTCGTGCTCGAGGCGATCGAGGGCCGCTTGCCCGTTCGTCACGCGCTCCGCGACGTATCCGGCGTCCGACAGCACCTCGACCACCAACTCCGCGGAATCCTCGTCGTCCTCGACGACGAGAACGCGACGAGACGGCGAAAGGCTCATCATGTTTCTCACGATACCCCTTCCCGAGGAGTGTGCGCGAGACCTGGGCGCTCCGACGCTGCGCGTCGAACGCGCGGCGCTGCACTCGGGGACTATGCCACGGGGGTGGAGAGGCCGGCGCAGGCGACATGGGGGAAATCGCCCAACCGCGACGGCGGCGCCGTGAACCCCGTTCATCTGCGCGTCGCCGCAAGCGCCTGCGGCTTGTCCGAGCACGCGAGCACCTCCTCGCAGCTCGACCTCCGCGCGCAGCTCAGCGGGAACGAGCTCGGCCTTCTCTGGCGCTCGATGGCAGGATCGCCTTCGAGCTTCCCGTCACGGCGCGCCATGCACGCCGCCAGCCTAAGGGGGCGAGAAAGGTCGAGTCGATCGATTTTGTTTAAAGCAAGTCGATTGGGGATCGACAGGATCGCGTCGGCATGATCTACGTTCGCGGTGGACGCAGAGCAGTTGGTTCGCCAGAAGTGGCGCCTGTTGAAGGCGACCATGGACGAGCGTTCGCGACGGCTGTGGGCGGGAGCAGAGGCTGACGCGATCGGCTATGGCGGCGTGGCGGCGGTGGCGCGCGCCACGGGCATGGCGATCAGCACGGTACGGAAGGGCCGCGACGAGGCTAGGGCGGGTGCTGTACCCGGCGACGTGGTGAAGATCCGCCGGAGCGGTGGCACTCGCTCGTACGAGGCCGCCCACCCCGAAGTATGGGAAAAGCTCGAAAGCCTTGTCGATCCGCTCACCCGCGGCGATCCGGAATCACCGTTGCGATGGACTTGCAAGAGCACGTCCACACTGTCCCGCGAGTTGTTCTCGCAGCACGGCCTTCGGATCAGTGACAAGACCGTGGGCAAACTGCTTCGCGAGCACGGCTACAGCCTTCAGGCACCAAGTAAGTCCGTCGAAGGCACGCAGCACCCCGATCGCAACGCGCAGTTCGAGCACATCAACGAGAAGTCAGAGGACTGCATCAAGCGCGGCATCCCGGTGATCTCCGTCGACACGAAGAAGAAGGAGCTCGTCGGCAACTTCAAGAATGGTGGGCGCGAGTGGCAGCCGCAGGGTGAGCCCGAGCTGGTCGACGTTCATGACTTTCCCGGTGATGCTCTCGGCAAGGCGATCCCCTACGGCGTCTACGACGTCGCCGCCAACGACGGGTTCGTCAGCGTGGGCGTCGATCACGATACTCCGGTTTTCGCAGCAACATCGATCGAAGCCTGGTGGAAGCAGGTTGGCGAGAAGCGTTACCCCAAAGCGCGCTCTCTATTCATCACCGCCGACGCGGGAGGCAGCAATGGCTACCGGTCGCACGTCTGGAAGTTCCAACTTCAGCGCCTCGCCGACAAGCTCGACCTCGCCATCCACGTCAGCCATTTCCCGCCGGGCACCAGCAAGTGGAACAAGATCGAACACCGGCTCTTCTCGTTCATTTCGATCAATTGGCGCGGCCGACCGCTGCGGTCGTACGAGACGATCATCAACCTCATCGGGAACACGACGAATCGTGGCGGCCTCGTCGTTCGTGCCAGACTCGACCGTCGCCGCTACCCGATCGGAAAGAAGGTCTCCGCGAAAGATCTTCGTGCCCTCAAGATTGAGAGGGACGAGTTTCACGGCGATTGGAACTACGTCATCAAGCCGCGTGGCCAACCGCGTTGACCGGTTGGGTCGGCCTTTCGCGGGCCCTAAGTAGGCCGAAGCCCTGAGATTTGGTCCCGGTCACGGACCGGGACAGAGCGCGCCCGAAGGGATTCGAGCCCCTGACCAGTGGATTAGAAAGCGCCACCTGCTCGACGAGAGCTCACGAAAGCAGCAGAGAAACCGCCACTCGTGCAACTGGAGAACACCAGAAAGCACGGGTAGGCCCAGCCTCTGGCCCAGGGTTGGAGGGCACCGGCGAGCAGGGTGGGCCAGAGCGGGCGCCGGACTCGTCTCCGCGGCGAGCCCTCGCGGCGGCGCTCAGTGACGCGCTACGGGCGGCGACGCTGGCGGGTGACCTGCACGCCGCGCGGGTCGCTCACGAGGCGCTGGGGCGACTCTTGGAGGAGCCGGACCCGGACGCCCCTGAGGTGGCTGAGCTGAGTAGCGAGCGTAAGCGCCGGGGGCGGTAGAGCTCGACCGTCGACACCAGCTCAAGCGTTCGAGCCACGGTTTGCAGGGCGTGAACGCCGCCTAGCACTACTCCGCCAATTTTTAGATGGGCACGAGCGGGCGCACCGGGTGCGCGCAGTTGGGGCATGGCACTGGCGCAACCAACCA
>JAEZYO010001028.1 GCA_023419055.1 Pseudomonadota bacterium
CGTGGAGCCCCGAGCCGGAGGGGTACGGAAACATGTCGAGCGCGTAAAGCTTGGGACGGCCGGGGCGGCGCACCGCCTTGAAGGTCTGCTTTTCTTCCCAGTACCGCTGCCAGCGCGGCTCGATCGAGCGATGGTCGTAAGCCATTTTGGGACAGGCGTTCTACCACAGGAATAGGCTGGTCGACGGGTACAGCGCCCGCGGGAACGGACGCACCAGCCGTCCCGTGCTCAGCGCTTGGCGGCCTTTTTCTCGAGGCGGGAGCGCCTTCGAGAGAGCGCGGGCTCGTCCTCCCCGGTGCCTTCGAGCACGACCTCGAGCGCCTTGTCGGGCGCCTTCACGTGGTGCTCGTAGAGCTTCGCGAGCTCGAGACGGAGCGCAGGATCGTCGAGCTCCTTCGCCAGGCGCTCGAAGTCGGCGAGCGCGGCGTCCCTGTCTCCCCTCGCCTTCGCGATCTCGCCGCGCACCCGGTACGCGCTCGGGCCGGCGCCGCGCACGATGGCGCGATCGGCGACCTGATGCGCGAGCTCGAAGGCGCGGCCCCGCTTCAACGTGCGCGCCATTCCGATCAGATCCGCCGCGGGCAAGAGCTCCACCGGCTCGCCGTAGAGACCGACCAGCGCGGCCATGCTGACCACGTCCCAGGCGTTGTGCTCCACCACCATGGCGAGCGAGTGCTCGTCCCCGGTGCGCAGAAAATGGGCGAACCGCGCCGGGATTTCCGAGCCTTCCACGTCCGGACCGCGCTCGAACCCGAGCACGTCGCTCTCGAGTGAGACGAGCCTGCAGGCGCCGAGCCGCGCCTTGTGGAGGCGCCGGCCGACGTGCAGGAGGTCGAGGTGCGGGAGCACCGGGAGCGGCGGCTCGCGATTCATCACGTAGCGGGTGGCGAGCAGCGGCAAGTCGAACGCCTTGCCGTTGTAGGAGACGATCATCGCTGCCTGCTCGACGCGTTTTCGGAGCCAGGCGAGCTGGGCGGCCTCGTCGGCCAGGTTCTTCAACAGGAGCTGCTCGATGTTGAGCCGGCCCTCGGCGTCGAACCAGGCGAGCCCGATCAGGAACGCGACCGTGCCTGCCCCGCCGAGCCCAGACGTCTCCGTGTCGAGGAAGAGCGCTCGTTCCAGCGGGCAACCGGCGAGCGCGGGGTCGAGCGCCAGGAGCGCGAGGAGCTCCGAGCGAGCCGATTTCGCGGCGTCCACGGGCATTCGCCCCACGTGGTACGAAGGCGGAAGCACGCGGTGCCGCCGGCAGAGCGGCCCGTGCTCGGTCTCCTCGAGCGCGAACGGCAAGAGGCTATCTTCGGGCTTGGCGCGCGGCGCAGGCGGGGGCAGCTCTCGGGCGAGGATTTGCGCCATTTTGGCGCGCAAGTCCTCGAGCACGTCGCGACGCACCTCGGGCTCGGCGCGCGTACCGGAAATCCCTGCCGCATTCAAAGTGGCGAGCTTGCGCTTCAGGTCCAACTAGAGACCTCCCGTCGGGAGCGCCACGCTCTGGCCGTCGGCGGACGTCGCGATCACGAGCTGCCGCTTGGCGTCGACGAGCGGCGAAAAGAGCCTTGTGCGGGCGACCACGTGACGAGTCACCTTCGAGCCCGGGCCCACCACCGAAAGCGCTCCGCTCTCGTGAGGAACGAGCACGCGGCCGTCTGGGAGACAGCTCGGCGGCGCGCTCGCAGGCTCACCGAGCGTGGAGAGCGCCTCGAGCTTCCCGGCCGCGATTTTGGCTATTTTTCCGGCCTCGTCGACGACCACGGGGCTCGGCCCCGGGCAGCCGAGCCAGGCGAAGGAACCCTGGCCCACGGACACGGCACCGGTCAGCTTGCCGTCGCTCAAGGCGACCACCTCGCGCCCCGCGCGGGACAGCATGGTGAGCGGAGTCGAAGCGAGCTTCTCCCTTCGCAGCGCGAAACCCTCGACCCGAAACAGGGTGCCTCGGCTGCCGCCCGCTGCCCACGCCTGGTCGAGCGCGATGGGGGCCGCGGTCAGCGGCTCGCGCGTCGTCAGAGCGGTGCGCATGCGGCCGCCCGGCGTGACCGCGTAGAGCACGCCCTCACGCGTCGCGATCAAGATCGAGCCGTCCGGCGCCTTCTCGAGCGGCGAGAGCGGCGTGCCTGCGAGCGTCGTCGACCACGCGAGCGTCCCGCTCGGCGAGAGCGCGTAGAGCTTTCGAGTCGAGGTCGCCACGTACACGGTGCCCTGCTCGCCGATCACGGGTGGAGCGATGACCGCCCCTTTCACCGTGAAGCTCCAGCGATAGCCGCCGTCTCCGCGCAGGAGGTGGACGTAGCCGTCGGTCGTGCCTACCGCGACGCAATCGGCTCCGAGACCGGCACCGGCGCGAAGCGGGGCACCGGCTCGAAAAGACCAGACTGGAGCGAACAGCCCTGCCCGCGACAGGTCGAGCGGCGCGCGCGACGCGCTCCGGGATCCCGTGGAGCGCCCGGGCGTAAGCGGTTCCGCTCGGGCGTGCGCTGCTGCTCCGAGCAACAGCAGGGCGCAGGCGATCCCTGAACAGAGGATCCGGAAAAGGGCGCCTGCCATGGGGCCCATTTGAACGGATGCTCAGCGGATCGCAACCAGGGATTCTCGGTGGCCGGCCCGCCTCTGCTAAAAGCCGGGCGTGACCTTGCGTGTCTTCGGGCTCACGGGCGGCATCGGCTCCGGCAAGAGCACCGTCGCCAGGCGCTTCGCCGCGCGCGGTCTGCCCGTCATCGACGCCGACCTGCTCGCCCGTGAGGTCGTGGAGCCGGGTACCCCGGGGCTCGCGCAGGTCGTGGCAGCCTTCGGGGAGGCGGTCCTTGGGCCGGACGGGCGACTCGATCGAAAGGCGCTCGGCGCTCGAGTGTTCGGGGACGCCGAGGCGCGCGCCCGATTGAACGGGATCCTGCACCCGCTCATTCGCGAAGGTTTCGCTCGAAAGCGCGTGGCGCTCGAGCAAGCCGGCGAGCCGCTCGCCTGCTACGAGGCACCGCTGCTCGTGGAGGTAGGGCTCGCCGATTCACTGCGCCCCCTGGTGGTGGTGGCGCTCTCCGAAGAGCTCCAGGTGGCGAGGGTGATGCAGCGAGACCAGGCGAGTCATGACCACGCGCGCGCGCGGGTGAGCGCGCAGCTGCCGCTCTCGGAGAAGGTCGCGCTCGCCGACTACGTCATCGACAACCACGGGAGCGAGCGCGATACGGTCGAGCAAGCCGATCGCGTGCTCGACGCAATCGCGACCTCGTTCGGCGTCGACCCGGCGCGCTACCCGAAGCCGTAGCCTCGAATCGAGGCCTAGCGGGCCGCGCGCGCTTTGGCTGCAGAGAGCGTGTTTTCGAGCAACATGGCGATCGTCATCGGCCCGACGCCACCGGGTACCGGCGTGATCACGCCTGCAACCGGCTCGACCGCCGCGAAGTCGACGTCTCCGCACTGCTTCCCGTTTTCGTCCCGATTGGTCCCGACGTCGATCACCGCGGCGCCCGGCTTCACCCAGTCGGCCTTCACCAGCTTGGCGCGTCCCACTGCCGCGATCAGCACGTCGGCCTGTCTACACAAGCCCGCGAGATCTTTGGTTTTCGAGTGAGCGACGGTGACGGTGGCGTTCTCCGCGAGCAAGAGCGCCGCGACGGGCTTTCCGACCAAGTTGCTGCGACCGATCACGACGGCGTGCGCCCCCGCGAGCTCGACGTTCGCCTCCTTGAGCAGACGAACGATCCCACGCGGCGTGCAAGGAACGAGACCGGTGAGCCCGCTCCACAGCGCGCCCACATTGAGGGCGTGAAAGCCGTCGACGTCCTTGCTCGAATCGATCTCTTCGAGCACTGCCTGCGGCCGCACCGCCGGGGGCAACGGAAGCTGCACCAATATCCCGTCCACCGCGGGATCGGCGTTCAGCCGGCGCACCAGATCGAGCACTTCATCGTGGCTCACGCTTTGGGGAAGGCGGTGGACGCGACCATCCATCCCGACCTCAGCGGCTGCCTTTTCCTTGTGTCGGACGTAGACCGCCGACGCGGGATCGTCCCCCGCCAGCACGACGTGCAGCCCAGGAGCCCGGCCGTAGCGCTCCTTGAACGCCGAAACGCCGCGCGCGACCTCTTCCCGAACCGCCTTGGCGACTGCTTTCCCGTCGATGACTCTTGCCACGAGCGCGGCCTACCAGACTGGGCGCCTCCCGTCGACTGCCTCCCGCGCTCGAGCTTCAGGGAAGCTCAGCGGCCACGACGCTGACGGCGTCTTCGACCGCGCGGTACGGGACCGAACCGAGCACCGCGCCGGACACCGTGATGGTCGAGAGCCGCCCCGGCCAGGGCGCGGCGGGGACGTTCGCGATCAGGACCAGGCCCGTCGGGTCGGTCTCGGTCACCGCGTCGCTCCAGGTGCCGCCGTCGGAGTAGAGGACGACCTCCGCCCCTGCTGCGGTGATGGTCGCGCCGGCGCGCGGCAGGTGGGTTCGTAGATCGCCGACCCTGAAAACGACCTGGGCGCGCCCCTCGACGGCGCTGACCGGAAGCGTCGGGAGGGTAAAGATGGCGTCGAGCACGGTGGCTCGCACGAGCGGCAGCTCGAGCGGCTCCTCCTCCGCGTTTTCGGGGAGAGAAAGCACGGTCGGCAGGGAGTCTTGAGTCGAGTCGGTCGGAGTCACGAGCACGAACGCCCCCGAGACCAGGCGCTCGAGGGTGACGGTGCCGCTGCCGGCCCAGGTGCCTTTGCTCTCGCCGCCTCCACGCCGTTCACCCCGCAGGGTAGCGCCGCTCGAGTACGGCCCGGTGATGAAGAAGTCGGGGCCCTCGAAGCGGGTCACCGCAAACTCGGAGGGCTCCTCTGCGCCCCCCTCGCCCGATCCGGCGCCCCCGTCCGAGCTCGAGCCGCCGCTGCCGCTCGGACCGCCTCGCCCGGGCACGTCGCACCCCGTGCAGCTTTGCACGGGCGGTCGGTCGTCGTGACCGTTCGAGCAACCAAGACCCGTGAAGACGAGGCCCGCGACCAAGGCGTTGCGAAGCACGAGGCGAAGCTTACGCGGTAGCGGGCCCGAGCGGTAATTTCGCGAGCGACTCGGAGCGCGCCGCGAGCCTCTTGTGCGCGTAGACGGCGGCGCCAATGAGCGCGATGCCGATCCACTGCGACGTACTCAGACCGAAGAAAATGCCGCGATCGTCGGCCCGGAAGGCCTCGATCACGAACCTGAGCGCCGCGTATCCGACGACGAACCAAACGAACACCTGGCCGTCGTAGCGCTTGCGGCCGTGCAGGTAGAGCATCAGCACCGAGCCGAGGGCGAGCGATGCTGCCGATTCATAGACCTGCGAGGGCTGCACTCCCAGCGATTCGAGGTTCGGAGCGCGCAGGAGCCCGGCCTTGAACTGGGCCTCGCTGGCCGGCGAAAAACCCGGGAAATGCAGGGCCATCGCGCCGTCGGTGCGGGTCCCGAAGCAGCAACCGGCGAGCAGGCAGCCCATGCGGCCAAAGCCGAGCCCGATCGGGATCACCATGCCTGCCATATCGGCCGCCTTCCAGAACGGGAACTTGTCGCTCCGTAGCAAGAACCAGGCTGCGGCGGACGCGGTGACGAAGCCGCCGTAGTACGCGAGGCCACCGGCGTAGAACTTCGCCCACGCGAAGCAGTCCTGCTCCTTCGCGCGACAGACGTTTTGCGCCATGTCCCACGCGCCCCCGTACTCAGGGCTCAAGCATTGAGCCCGCGTGATCTTCCACTCCACCTTCGAAGGGTCCGTGCAAAGGTGCACGTAGTCCCAAAAGTAGCCGTCGGCGAAGACGTGCAGGAGGCGAGCGCCGGCGACGCCGGCCAGCAACATGGCGAGCCCGAGGTCGACGACGACGTCAGGGTTTTGCCCGACCCGTCGAGCCCAGAGCACTCCCAGCAGGGTCGCGAAGATGAACCCTGCGAGCAGCAGCACGAAGTAGCTCGGGAACGGGATCGTGAGGTCGATCCCGATCGAGTTGAGATCGAGCGTGAACAGCCGGCCGTGCATGGCCGGAAGTCTTACCTCGCGCCCCGGCTCCCGTCAGTGAAAACGAGCGACTGACGGCTCAGGCTGCGCCGGGGGGAACGGTGTTACCGGACGGCGCCCCACCGGCCAGAGCGGTGGCAGGTTCGGCGGGGCGCGCCGCCGAGCGGCGTGACGTGAACATGTCCACGCCCATCAACGCGACGCCCACGCAAATCGCGATATCGGCCACATTGAAGGTCGGCCAGTGATCGGTCACGCCCCAGGACTTCGAGCCCCCCGCGATCAGGCGGTTCATCGACGCGACCCAGTCTGCCCGGTAATCGATGAAGTCGATGACGCTGCTCCGGGTGATGCGATCGGAGAGGTTCCCGAGCGCGCCGCCCAGCACGAGCGGCAGGCCCCATTTCAGAGCTCGCTGCCCCGGCTGGAGCTTGCCGTACAGGGAAACGATGAAGAGGATGGCGAGCACGCTGACGGCGAGGAAGAACGGTCGGCGCACCACCTCGCTCGCGTCCTGGAGGAGGCCCCACGCCCCACCCTTGTTGTAGGCGAGCGTGAACGAGAGGTGATCTTTGATGATGACGATCGACGGATCGCTCATCGTGCGTTGAGACAGGACGATTTCCGCCCAGGCCTTCGAAGCGACGTCCGCGAGCAGGCTGACCGCGGCGACCACGCCGAAGAAGACGAACGTCGGCCGCGCCCCCGAGTCCGGAAGCTGGGACGGCCGCGCCGCTCTTTCCGCCTCGGGAGCGGCGGGGGGGGTGACAGGCTCGGGCGGCGCCTCGACGGGTGCCGAGAGCGCTTCGCCGGCAGGGCCGGCCGTTCCTTGGGGCGCGTCGTTCATCGGGTCCGCTTTCCTACGACAGGTCGAAGGTTAGGTCGAGAAACGGCGGCTCCCCCGCCGACATTCCCATGACAAACACTGAACATTTGTTTTAGGCTCCGGCCGAAAGCTCATGCCCGAGGCCCCCTGGTCCAATCCTTCTGGTGTCGCAACGGTCGTCGACCAATGGCTCGGTGAGGGCACCGTCCGGCGTTGCTTCGCCGCCGAACGAACCATCCCGGCCCAGGGTCCCAAGACCGCGCCGATTCCAGCACTGCTTTCCCCTGCCCTCGCGCGCGCTCTCGCGGAGCGCGGGATCGAAGAGCTTTACACCCACCAGGTAGAGGCCGTGAGCGCTGCGCTCGCGGGGCGGCACGTGGTCGTGGCCACCCCCACGGCGAGCGGGAAGAGCCTTTGCTTCCACCTGCCGGTCGCGCAGGCCCTGATCGAAGATCCCGCCTCGACCGCGCTCTACCTCTATCCCACCAAGGCGCTGTCACGCGATCAGGAGCACAGCCTGCGGGACTTCTTGAGCGACGCCGAGGTGGCGGCTCCTGCCACGGTGTTCGACGGGGATACACCGCCGGACGCTCGCCGCGCGGCCCGCGAGCGCTGTCGGGTCGTGCTCTCGAATCCCGATATGCTGCACGCGGGGATCTTGCCGAACCACGCGCGCTGGGCCCACCTTTTCCAGGGCTTGCGCTACGTGGTGCTGGACGAGCTCCACACGTATCGCGGCGTCTTCGGCTCGCACATGGCGCACGTGATCGCCCGGCTCCGCCGCATCGCGCGATTTCACGGCAAGGACCCGCAGTTCATCGTGGCGACCGCCACCATCGGGAACCCGCGCGAGCACGCGGCTCGACTGATCGGCGTCGACCCCTCGCAGGTGACCGTGGTCGACAAGTCCGGCGCGCCGCGCGCGAGCCGAGAGGTCTACCTCTACAATCCCCCGATCGTGAACGAGGAGCTCGGTATCCGCGCCAGCACCTTGAAAACGGCAGTCAATCTCGCCGCCGACCTCGTCCGCAAACGCGTACCCACGATGGTGTTCGGCGCGTCCCGCAACTCGGTGGAGGTGATGCTGAAGTACCTGCGCGCCAAGGTCGGGGACGTGGCTGGACCGGACGCGCTCACCGCTTACCGCGGCGGTTACCTGCCGGACGCTCGGCGTCGCATCGAGGCCGGCTTGCGCGAGGGGAAGATCCTCTGCGTCGTCGCGACGAACGCGCTCGAGCTCGGCATCGACATCGGGGATCTCGACGCCGTGTTCTGCGCCGGGTACCCGGGCTCGGTCGCCGGCACCTGGCAGCGCTTCGGCCGCGCGGGCCGCCGCGGGGATCGCAGCATTTCCGTCATGGTCTGCTCGAGCGATCCGCTCGACCAATACCTGGCGCGTGAACCGTCGTTCTTGTTCGAGGCCGGCGCCGAGGAGGCCCGCATCGATCCGGGCAACGTGGAGGTGCTGATCCAGCACTTGAAGTGCGCCGTCTTCGAGGCTCCTTTCGAGCTCCGTGCGGCCGGTCCGCGTCCCGCCGCGCCGCTCCCCGCTCGGGGAGAGAGCTACCTGACGCTCGATCCCGAAGCCACCCGCGACGCCCTCGACTACCTCGCCGGTCACGGGCTCGTGCAATGTTCGCGCGACCGCTATCACTGGGCGGGCGAGGCGTTTCCGGCCAACAACGTGTCGCTCCGCAACATCGGCTGGGACAACTTCGTCATCATCGACGTGGCGACGAATCAGTCGATCGCCGAGCTCGATTACCGAGCGACCCACACCATGCTGCACGAGCAGGCGATCTACCAGCACGACGCCGAGCAGTATCAGGTCGAGCGCCTCGATTTCGAGAATCACAAGGCGTTCGTACGCCGGGTGGAACCCGACTATTTCACGACCGCCCTCACCTACCGCACCGTCGCGGTGATCGAGGATCGCAAGCAGACCGAGCTCGGTCGTGCCCGCCTCGGCTTCGGCGACGTGAAGGTGATCGAGAAGGTCACGGGCTACAAGAAGATCAAGTTCTTCACGCACGAGAACGCGGCCTACGGGGACGTGCACCTGCCCCCTATCGAAATGCACACGACGAGCTTCTGGATGACCGTGCCGGAAGCCGTGGTGGAGAGCTTCGGCCTGCCGCGCGCGCTCCTGATCGACGGGCTGCGCGGGCTCGGCGGCGCGCTCGAGACGGTCTCGACCATCGCGATGATGTGCGATCCCCGTGACATCGGGCAGACGCTCGGCGACGGCGAAGCCGCGGAGCAGGGCGGCGGACCGGCGCGAGATCCGCACTCCGGGCACACCGGGGGGTTCGATCCGACCGTATTTCTGTTCGACGCGATTCCAGGCGGCGTGGGCCTCGCCGAGCGCATTCACGAACGGGCGGACGAGCTGTTCTCCCGGGCGCGCGCGCTGATCGAAAGCTGCGGTTGTAGGAGCGGTTGTCCAGCCTGTGTCGGGCCCGGCGCCGAGGGGGGCTCCCGAAAACGTCTTGCCCTCGAGCTCCTCGATAGCCTGGGTCTGGGAGGGCGGTCTCCCCTCCCCGCTCGCGCTGCCGGCGCCTGAATTTTCCTAAAGTGCGGAGCGCAGGCGAGCGAGTTGCGGGAAGGCGGACCTCGCCCTACGCTTCGGCACTGGTGCGCTTCAGGGCTCTTCACGTCGTCGGTCGCTTCGGTTGGGCGTGGGCTGCTCTGGCGGGGCCGATGTTCGCGGCTTCTTGCTTGAGCGCGAACGATCGCCCGCTCCGCGTCAAGGACGACGAAGACGCGGGGCCGCCCGTGATCGGAGTCGACGGCGGCGCGGGCACGACGGGTAACCCGCCGAACGCG
>JAEZYO010001031.1 GCA_023419055.1 Pseudomonadota bacterium
CTGCAGCAGTACGTCGAGCGCAGCACGAGCTAGCGCCGTGCCGAGGTACGCGATCTCGGACTGGGTGGACGTACTGCACGTTCAGAGCCAAATGCTCAAGTTCGCCCAGGCGCTCGGCTTCTCGAAGCGTGAGTCGGGTGAGCTTGCGATCGTCGCGTCGGAGCTCACCTCGAACGTGCTGAAGTACGGGGTGCGGGGAAGCATCGAGATGGATGCTCTCGAAGACCTTCGCGGCCAGGGAGTGGTCCTGGTCGCGGAGGACATCGGGCCGCCTTTCAAGAATCTCGAGCTCGCGCTGCTCGACGGCAATGACGATCGCGGTCCGATCGATCCGCTCGACATGCTGACGCGGAGAGGGATAGGGGGCGGCCTCGGCGCGATCGTGCGCCTGAGCCACTCGTTTCAGGTCGAGGCGCTGCCGATCGGCAAGCGAGTGCGAGTCACGCGCTATCTCCGCCGAGTGTCGAAGCGGCCCCGCGCGCGCTGAGCGGGCGTCCCCTGCGGGCTCGACGACTCGAGGTCCTATCGGAAAGGGTGAACGAGCTCGTCAGCCGTCAGTGCCGCCCGCGCCGCCCGCTACGGGCATGCAGAGCAGCTTGGAAGGGCCCCCGAACGGTCCACCGCAGTCACAATCGCTGCCGGGATTGTCCCAGCAGTACCACTGACCCACGGAGGGGACCGAGACGCACTCTTCGTCCGAGGCGCACTCATCCGACTGCATGCAGGGGCGCCTCGCGCAACAGTTCTCGTCGTATTCCCCAGTCGCGCTACAGTCGAATTGGCGCTGCTTGGTCTGCTCCAGTGAGCAGGTGGACCGAGGAGCGCCCGTACATTCGGCAGCGTAGCAACCTTTCGGGGCAATCGCTGAGGCGCCCGGGCAGCGTTCCCAGATCCTCGTATCGAATCCGAGGCGATTGAACGCGAATACCCACACCACTTGACCGTCCGACAGCCGTCTCAGACAAGAGAACCCGTCCGAATAGTACTGTTCCTCCGGCGGCGCATCTTCGGCGGGTTGGACGCTGCAAGCCACATCGTCGATGTGAGTCTCGGTATCGATGCAATCACGTTCGCTGTCGTAGGGTTTCCCCCATATCGAGAACGCCCGCGGTCCGCCGCAAGGTGACGTGGGGAGCGCGCCGCCTTGGCCGCCATTGCCAGAGGAGCCGCGACCTCCACTGCCGGAGGAGCCGCCACCTTGCGCGCCGCTGCTGCCTACTTGATCGGGTCCGCCTGGATTGCGACCCGTGGAACCGCAGGCGGATAGCAGGATGACGCACGCGGTGATGGCGGGGGCAAGCCGAATCATGGGTATAGAGTACGTCTGTCCGTGATCAGGCCCGCCAAGGCAGCGGTCATTCGACGCGACATGGCGGGATACGATCGATCATGGTCGGAGACGCCTGGCTCGTTACACGTTCCGCAAAGCTGATTGGTCCAGATTCCCATAACATATGGACCGCTAGAATCGGGATAGGTTGCCGACCAATCACTGAGCCGCTGTGTCCCGGTGAGACGTCAGTGGCGCTGTTGAAGATGGTGGTTTCTCCGTTCACGGGGCCACGATGATCGACGACGGAGTGCCCAACGTTCTGCCCCGTCAGCTGAGCTTCGCGCCGACGGCCGCCGAGCAGATACCGCTCGACGGCGTCGTTCTCACCAGCATCGGCAGGGCGCTGGTTCGTCACGAGGTCGAGATCAGGCAGCACTCAGAGGTCATCGAGGTGCGCTTCCGCAACGAGACCATCGAAGTCATGGAGCGTTTGCGTGGCGATTCTGATCACAGCATCGACAACCGCGAATCTTTTTGGCCGCTGGTACGTGAGGCGGGCGCGTTCGCTCGCGATCACTACTGCGAGGACTTGCTCCGGCTTCGTCTTTGGCGAACACCGCGCGGAGGCGAGCGCTTCGACTACGCGATGCTCAAATCGCTCGCACAGTCCCGCTGGAACAAGGCCGAGGCTGCGCATGGCGGAGCTCCTGACTGCGTCCGAGCTTACCTACCCTCTACACCGAGCTCGCTCAGTGAGTGATCGCAGCCAGCTTCGCCGAAGCCCTCGCCGTTGTGCTCAACGTCCTCAAGGCCGAGCACTAAGACCACAATCAGCGTCACGTCGAGCGCCTGCTGCGGGCCTCCAAACTGCCTCCAGGAAAGGTCGCGGAGCGCTCCCACCGCCGCGGCCTCGCGCTCACCAGCAACCTCGTTTTCATCCGGTGGGGTAGCACCTTTTCGTTCGCTCGAGGCGCTCAGCATCACGAGCCGCGGCCCGTACTACTCCAGCGGCAGGGCTTGGCGGCGTGTAACCTTTCGAAGTGGTTCCTGGGCAAACCGCACACATCACACCACGGAGTGGTCGAGCGCGTTCATGTCGACGCGACGGAGCTCGACGCTCGATGGAAAATCGCGTCCGAGTCCGATTGGGATCTGCTATCGTCGAGCTTGGACGTTCGGCGTTCCGCCCGAAGAGGGGCGCTCGGCGATGAGAACAATCGGGGACGACACGGCAGGTTTCTCGGTGAACGTGATGAGCGGCACGGTCAGCGTCCGCGCCTGGGGCTTTTGGGGAGTGGACGTCGCGCTCGCCTTCCTCACGACGATAGTCGAAGCGTGTTCGACCGTCTCCGGCGGCGCCTCGCTCGTGATGGAGATGTCGGCCCTCAAACCGATGCGCGACGAGGGACAAAAGTCGTTCAGCGATCTGATCAGGGCGCTGCCCACGATCGGCATCGTGCGGGCTTCGATTGCCGCGGATAGTCCCCTGACGAAGCTGCAACTCCTCCGGCTCGCGACGCAAAACGCAGGCAAGTGTCCCGTGAAATTCGTCGCTTCCGAGGATCTCAAGAAGGCGTCTTGATCCGGACGACCCGATCCGGAAGAGAGGGAGACATGCGATGACGAAGGACGAGGAAGAGGTCTGTGCGGCAGCGACACGATTCTACGATGCCATTGAGACCATGGTTTCGGGGGGCGGCCTCGAGCCGATGCGGGATGCGTGGCACCATACGGATCGGGTGACAGGCGGACACCCGAGCGGTGAATGGGCCCTTGGCTGGGACGAGATCTGGGCCACGTGGGAGGTCTTCGCGCCGTTTGGTGCTCCGGGTCGCGGCGGCAGCCGGATCCGTGACCTCACCGCACACGTGTACGGCGACGTGGCGTACACGACGTGCGTCTTCGTTGGGTCACCAGCGTTCGGTGGCGATTCGCTCGCCTGCACGAACGTGCTCCACCGTGTGGACGGTGTTTGGAAGATCATCCACCACCACGCGGACAAATCACCGAAAATGGCGGCTGCCCTCGAGAAGATCGCGACCGAGGGATAGCGCTGCGCAGTCGGCTCAATGGAGGCGAGCGGCGCTATCGATGGCGTGCTGGCGAGAGTGCCGCGCGAGCGTCCAGCCGAGCTCGAAGCAAAGGTTCAGTTGAAGGTGCCGCTCAAACGGAGCGGGAAGGGAGCGATCGTCGCGTCGAAGCGCTCGCCCGTGTCGACGATCAGCATCTCGTACTCGCCGTACATCGAGCCGAAGCGCGTGCGGAGCGGGCACCCGGAGCTGTACTCGAAGCTTTCACCGGACTTCAGGATCGGCTGCTTGCCGACGACTCCGGGTCCGCGCACCTCTTCGATGCGCCCGTTCGCGTCGGTGATGATCCAGTGCCGGTTGATCAACTGGACGGTGGCGTCGCCCTCGTTGCTGATCCGGATCGTGTAAACGAAGAAGAAACGGTGCTCCCGCGGATCGGAGTGATCCGGGGAGAACTGGCTTTCGACTTTGACGCGCACGCCGCGCGTGACCACTTCGGACGTCGACACGACGCGGGACTATAGCCACAAGACGCTCGCCGGAGTCCAAGGCCCCTTTGTGACCAATTGACCCAAGACCTGACCCCGTTGGTCGCCGCGAACTCGGAAGCGCTTCTGTGCTGGCCGACTGGTCGGCCGTAAAATGCGGGCTTTCGCGTGGTTACCTTGACGCCCACACCTACCTCGGTCACCAAGGCCCGTCTTGGCTGCCTGTTATTTCGACGTCGACGGGACGCTGGTCCGCACCAGTCTCATCGAGCCCACGCTCTTTTACTTGGTGAACCAAGGGACGCCGGTGCAGAGCGCGCTCCGCTTGGGACGCGCGTTACTCAAGAGTCCCAGCATGGCCATGGCCGAGCTCTGGGATCGGCGCATGTTCAACGAGCTCCTCTTCCAGAGCTACGCGGGCATGAGCGAGGACCGGCTCGTGCTGCTTGCGGAAGAGGTCTTTCACAAGGTCTTGAAGCCGCAGCTCTATCCCTCTGCCAAGGGGCTCGTGGAGAAGAGCCTCGCGGCGGGGCATCAGGTCGTGCTCGTGTCCGGAGCGCTCGACTGGATCGCCACCCACCTCGCCGAGCACCTCGGCGCGAACGAGGTGATCGCGAACCGGCTCGAGATGAAGGACGGCATCGCGACGGGCAAGCTCCTGAAGCCGGTGGTCGCGGGACCCGAGAAGGCCAAGATCGTTCGGGATCACGCGCGCGCTCGCGGGTACGACCTCGACGAGTGCTTCGCCTTCAGCGACAGCTACTCCGACGTCCCGATGCTCAGCGTGGTGGGCCACCCCGCCGCCGTGAACCCCGACAAACGGCTCGCGATGCTCGCCAAAGCTTACAGCTGGCCGAGCTTCGATCTCTCGCACCCTCTCTGAGCTCCGGGCCCGTGTTCGGGCCGGACGCTCTCTAAACCACTCGGCCCTATTTTCGGCCAAATCTGCTCCCGCCGCGTCAGCCATGCACCATCCCAGCCTCGTCACCCTCGAGCGCGACAGCGCCCCCCGCGTCCTCTTTGCCGGCGATCAGCTGGTCGAAGTCGACCTGCCCGCGGGCACGCGCTGCATCTACCCGAAGCCTCCCATCGCCCCGCTCAAGGACGTGGACGCGGCCATCCGCTACGCGATCAGTCACCCGCTCGGCAAGGAGCCGCTCTACGCGAAGCTCCGCCCCGGGATGAAGGTCGCGATCGCGGTCGACGACATCTCGCTCCCGCTACCGCCGATGCAGCGCCCCGACATCCGGGAGCGCGTGCTCACGATCGTGCTCGAGCTGCTCGCCGACCACGGCGTGGACGACGTCGAGATCATCATCGCCACCGGCATTCACCGCAAGATGAAGCCGCACGAGGTGCGGCACATGGTGGGCGACAAGATCTTCGACGGCTACTGGCCGGATCGCCTCTACAACCACGACGCCGAAGACAAGGAGAACATGGTCGTCATCGGCCACTCGCGTCACGGCGATCCGCTCGAGATCAACCGCCGCGTCGCCGAGAGCGATCTCACGATTTACGTGAACCTGAACTTCGTGCCGATGAACGGCGGGTACAAGTCGATGGCGGTCGGCCTGACGAGCTACAAGAGCCTCCGCGCGCACCACAACCCGACCTCGATTCGCAAGTCGGACAGCTACATGGATCCGGCCAAATCGCAGCTCGCGCACGACATCGCCGCGATGGGCCACGTCGCGCACAAGGAGCTCGACGTCTTCAGCATCGAGACCGCGGTGAACAACCGCATGTTCGCGAGCCCGCTCGAGTTCTTGAGCAAGAACGAGGACGAGCTCTCCGGCCGCGAGCGGGCCATGTTGAAGGCGCTCGTGGTCTCGACCGGCAAGCTCCCGCAGGCCGCGCGCCAGGCGATCTTCGACCGCTTCCCCGCGCCCTACGGCGTGACCGCCGTTTACGCGGGCGACGTGGAGCAGGTGCACGCGAAGATCATCGAGAAGAACTTCGAACAGTACTGCGTGCCGATCGAGGGTCAGGCGGACGTGATGGTGACGGGCATCCCGTTCATCAGCCCGTACAACGTGCACGCTTACCTGAACCCGCTGCTCGTCCAGGTTCTGGCGCAGGGGTACCTGTTCAACATGTACAGGAACGCGCCGCTCGTGAAGAAGGGCGGCACGCTCATCATCACGCACCCGATGAGCGACAAGTTCGATCACGAGCAGCACGCGCCGTACATCGACTTCGTGCACCGCTTGATGCCGGAGACGCGCGACGCGAACGTGCTCCGCGAGCGCTACGAAGAGAAGATGGCGCGCGACCCGGCGTTCATCCAGATGTACAGGAACGGACACGCCTACCACCCCGCGCACCCGTTTTTCATGTGGTACTGGGGCGAGAACGGGCGCCAGCACCTCGGGCGCGTGATCGTGGTCGGCGCGGACAACGAGTACCTGCCGAAGCTCTTCGGCTGGGAGACGGCCGCGAACATGAGCGAGGCGCTCTACCGCGCGAAGAACGGCAAGGCGGGTGACCTCTCGGTGACGCTGCTCCACGTGCCGCCGATCGTGATGGGCGACGTCTCGTTGCCCGGAGGCGGCGGCTGATGGGCGGCCCCGGCAACGGCAAGTCACGGCCCCTCGAGCTCGGACGGCTGCTCTCGGGACGACGGCTCGTAGTCGTCGGTGGCACCGGCTTCCTCGGGAAGGTCTGGTGGTGCTTCCTGCTCTCCCGCTTCCCCGAGATCGAGCACCTCTACCTCGTGGTGCGCGAGAAGAAGGGGCTCACGGCCAAGCAGCGCTTCTGGAAGGAGATCATCACCGTCGGGCTGTTCGACCCGCTCCGCAAGCTCCACGGCGAGAACTTCGAAGCCTTCATTCGCAGCAAGGTGACGCCCGTCGCAGGCGACGTGGTCCAGCCGTACTGCGGCCTGTCCGCGAGCCTTCGGGAAGAGCTCACCGGCCGCGTGGACGCGGTCGTGAACGCGGCGGGGGTGGTCGACTTCGATCCTCCGCTCGACGAGGCGCTCGAGGTGAACGCGTTCGGCGTCCAGAACCTGGTCGTGCTCGCGCGCGAGCTCGGCAACCTGCCCCTGTTGCACACCAGCACCTGCTACGTGGCGGGCTCGAAGACGGGCTTCATCGAAGAAAATAGCCCGCTCGATTTTCCGTTCCCCCGCGCTGACGAGCTCGACCGCTCGCACTGGGATCCCGATCGCGAAATCGCGGAGTGCCTCGACGTGATCGAGCAGGCACGACACCGCGCGAGCGACGCCTTCCGTCAGAGCCGCTTCCACGACGAGGCCAAGAAGAACCTCGAGTCTCGCGGCGAGCCCGCACGCGGCAAGGTGTTCGACTCGGAGGTGTCCAAGGTCAAGCGCAAGTTCGTCGAAGCCGAGCTGTCCGACAAGGGCATGGAGCGCGCGAACTTCTGGGGCTTCCCGAACACGTACACTTACACGAAGGCGATCGGCGAGCAGATCGTCGCTCGCTCGGGGCTCGACTACACGATCGTGCGCCCCGCCATCGTGGAGAGCACGGCAAGCTTCCCGTTTCCGGGCTGGAACGAGGGCATCAACACCAGCGCGCCTCTCATCTTCATCCTGAGGCAGGGCGGCCTCCAGATCCCCGGCTCCGACAACTACCTCGACGTCATCCCCTGCGACATGGTCGCGGGCGGGCTCACGGTCGCGCTCGCCGAGCTCCTCGACGGAACGGCCAAGCCCGTCTACCAGCTCGGCTCGAGTGACTCGAACCCCTGCACCATGCGCCGCTTCTTCGAGCTCACCGGGCTCTACAAGCGGCGGCACTACCAGAAGACGGGCAAGGGCGGGCCCATCGGCGGCTTCCTTCAGTCGCACTTCGAGGGTGCGATGCTCGGGCGCAGCGAGTTCGAGCGCATCGGTCCCGGGCGCATCGCCGAGGGCAGCGCCGTGCTCTCCGGCTGGATGAAGAAGCTCGCGGTCGGTCCCGCCCGGCCCTTGCTCGAGCCAGCGGCCGACGCCGTGAAGAGCTTCAGCGAGCAGCAGCGCAAGGTCGGCAAGGTGCTCGACGTCTTCGTGCCCTTCACGGTCGACTTCCACTACGTGTTCCGCTGCGACAACGTCCGGCACGCCGTTTCGCGGCTCGACGACGTCGGCCGCGACGCCATCGGTTGGTCTCCCGAAGCGCTCGACTGGCGCAAGTGGTTCCTCGAAGTGCACGCGCCCGCGCTCGAGAAGTGGGTGTTCCCGCAGATCGAGGCGCGCCTGCGCCGCCCGAAGCCCGCCCCCGCGCGCTACGAGACGCTGACTTCGATGCTCGACGAGATGGTCGAGCGAAACGATCTCGCCGTCGCGCTCCAGCGCGCGGAGAGCGACGGGCTGAGTCGGCTCTCGTACCGGGAGTTCCGCGAGAGCGCGCTCGCCTGCGCCGAGCGCTTGATCGAGCGCGGCGTCGGGCCCGGTTCGCGGGTGATGCTCGCCGGGCAGAACCACCCCGCCTGGCCGATCGCCTTCTTCGGCATCCTGTACGCCGGGGCGACCGTGGTCCCGCTCGACGCGAACATCGAGGCCGACATCGCGGACAACCTGGCGCTCGCTTCCTCGGCGGCGATCCTGCTCGCCGACAAGCACGTGCGCTCGCGCATCGGCTCGCGGCTGGTCGAGCGCCTGGACGTCGGCGATCTGCTCGAGTTCACCCAGCCGGGCCCGCAAGCGCGCGGAGCCGACGTGGCGGCCGAGCACGTGGCGGCGCTCATCTATACGAGCGGCACGACCGGCAAGCCGAAGGGCGTCCAGCTCTCGCACCAGAACCTCACGTCCCTGATCGCGTCGCTCGCGCCGCTCTTCCCGCTCGAGAAGGACGACCGGGTGCTCAGCGTCTTGCCGCTGCACCACACGTTCGAGCTCACCTGCGGCTTGCTCTTGCCGCTCTCGCGCGGTGCGCGCATCGTCTACCTCGACGAGCTCAACGCCGAGCGGCTCGAGTTCGGCTTGAAGGAAGGCAAGATCACCGGGCTCATCGGCGTGCCCGCGCTCTGGGAGATGCTCGAGCGTCGCATCATGACGCGCATCGCCGAGCGGGGCGCGCTGCTCTCGCAGGTGTTCGACGTCGCGCTCGAGCTCAACCGCACGCTCGGGAAATCGTTCGGCCTCGACGCAGGCAAGCTGCTCTTCGGGCCGGTGCACCACGGGCTCGGCGGTCACCTCAGGTACCTGGTGAGCGGCGGCGCGGCCCTCCCCGAGCGCACGCACCACTTGTTCGCCGGGGTCGGTCTGCACCTCGCGGAGGGTTACGGCCTCACCGAGGCGGCGCCGGTGCTCACCGTGGCGAGCGGCGGTCCCAAGGCGCGGCCCGGGCACGTCGGGCGCGCGATCCCCGGCGTCGAGATCAAGATCTCGGAGCCCAACAGCGAGGGCGTGGGCGAAGTCCTCGCGCGCGGTCCCAACGTGATGGTGGGTTACGCCGACGACGAAGAGGCGACCAGGAGCACCATCACGTCCGACGGCTGGCTCAAGACCGGAGATCTCGGCAAGCTCAACGGCCGCGGGCACCTCGTGATCGTCGGCCGCGCGAAGGACGTGATCGTCGCGTCGAACGGTGAGAACGTCTACCCGGACGACGTCGAGGCCCGCCTCGGGAAGATCGAGCACGTGAGCGAGATCGCCATCGTCGGGTTGCCCGACGGGCGCGGAGGCGAGCGCGTCGCCTTGCTGGCGGTGCCCGTGGACGAAGCCGGGCTCTCGCGCGCCGAGCGCCACGAGCGTGCCCAGGCTTCGCTCGACCGCGCGCTCGGCAAGCTCTCGAACAGCATGCGCCCGGCGGTGATCAAGCTCGCGGACGCGCCCTTGCCGCGGACCAGCACGCGCAAGGTCAAGCGCACGGAGGTGCAGCGCATCCTCGCTCGCATGCTCGACGCGCGCGAGGCGCCGAGCTCGTTCATCGGAGACGACAAGGCCGCGCGCCTGGTGCGGAGCGCCGTCGCGACCATCTCGCGGCGCGAGCCGGAGACGCTGCACGCGGGGCTCACCCTGCGCGGTGACCTCGGCTTCGACTCGCTGATGCTGCTCGAGCTGCTCGTGGCGCTCGAGACCCAGCTCGGCAAGAGCGTGGACGCCGAGAAGCTGAACGCCTGCGCCACCGTCGGCGACGCCGAAGCCATCCTGCGCGAGCTCGGCGAGAACAAGCGCGTGAGCTCGACCGACAAGATCGAGCGCGAGGAAGAGCGACCGATCGAGCTCCCGGAGCCGCTCCGGCGCGCCGCGATGCACTGGCTCGGCCAAGCGCAGCTCGGCTTCTACGACAAGGTGCTCGACACGCGCGTGACCGGGCGGGCCTTCATCCCGCACAACCGGAACGTCATCGTGGCGGCGAACCACGCGAGCCACCTCGACATGGGCCTCGTGAAGTACGCGCTCGGCAGCTACGGCGAAGGTATCGTCTCGCTGGCGGCGCAGGACTACTTCTTCGAGGGCAACCGCTTCCGGAAGGCGTATTTCGAGAACCTGACGAACCTCGTCCCGCTCTCGCGCTCGGGGTCGCTCAGGAGCGCGCTCCGCAACGCCGGCGATCTCCTCGACAGCGGCAAGACGCTGCTCATCTTCCCCGAAGGGACGCGCAGCCCCGACGGCATGGTGCACGAGTTCAAGCCCGCGGTCGGGCACCTCGCGCTCCACCACGGGATCGACATCCTCCCGGTGTGGCTCGGCGGCACGTTCGGCGCGCTGCCCAAGGGCGGGAAGATGATCATGCGGCGCGACCTCACGGCGCGCATCGGCCCGGTGCTCGAGGCCTCCGAGCTTCGCCGGCGCACCAAGGGCATGACGGGCGCCGACGCGGCGCGCCTCGTGGCTCGTCTGGCGCGTGAAGCCGTGCTCGCGCTCTCGCGCGGAGAGGTGTTCGACCTCTCCCGGCAAGAAGAGAACCTGTTGCCCGCGCCGGAGCCCGAGAAGCCGACGCTCGAGCACGTGTTCCGCGAGCTCGAAACTCGCTTCGTCGCGGGCAGCGTGGAGACGCCGATCAGCTACTACTTCTCGCTCGGCGAGGAGCGCTGGATCGTGCGGGTCTCGAGCGACTCCTGCGAGGTGCGGCCGGGGAAGATCAACGCAGCCGACTGCGTGCTGAAGACGTCCCCGGACATCTTCACGCGCATCGTGCGCGAGTCGTACGTCCCTTCGCCCGCCGAGTTCATGTCGGGCAGCGTGAAGAGCAACAACATCCAGCTCCTCGTCACGTTCCAGAAAGTCTTCCAGCTTCAGGGTCAGAATCAGTGAGCGAGAACGGTAAGGGTACCCACCACGCGCGGAAATTCTGGGTGGCGGGGGCGACGGGGTTCCTCGGTTCGCACCTCGTTCAGCAGCTCGGAGCGCGCGGCGACGAAGTGGTCGCCGTCTCGAAGAGCGGCGGCAAGGTCGGCGACGTGTCGGTCACGGCGCTCGACGTGCTCGACGAGACGGCGGTCGCGGAGAGCGCCCGGGGCGCGGAGGGCGCGTTCCTCTGCACGGGCAAGGTGACGCGCGATCGGGAGGCTTCCGAGGAGCTCTACGAGCTCCACGTCCAGGGTACGCGCGCGGCCCTTCGCGGGTTGCGCGCCGCCGGCGTCAAGCGCGTGGTCGTGGCGAGCACGAGCGGCACGCTCGCGGTCGGGCGCGATCCGCATCGCATCGCCGACGAAGGCTGCCGCGCTCCGCTCGAGCTGATCGCGGTCTGGCCCTACTATCGCACCAAGTTCTACGCCGAGCGCGAGGCGCTCGAGCAGAACCAGCCGGGCGAGTTCGAGGTCGTGATCGCGAACCCGAGCCTGCTCCTCGGCCCGGGCGACGTCCGCGAGTCGTCGACCGGTGACGTGCGTCGCTTCCTCGAGGGCTCGGTACCCGCGATCCCGGCAGGCGGAATCGCTTACGTCGACGTCCGCGACGCGGCTTTCGGTCTCGTCCTCTGCTTCGAGAAGGGCCGAGCGGGCGAGCGCTACATCCTGAACGGCCACAACATCACGCTCGCCGGCTTCTTCCAGCGGCTCGAGCGCATCAGCGGCGTGAAGGCGCCGTTCCTCAAGATGCCGAGCTCTCGCCCGGTCGCCATCGGTATCGGCAAGCTCTTCGGGAAGGCGGTGAAGGCGATCGGAGGCACGTCACCGATCGACGAGGTCAGCCTCGAGATGGCCCAGTACTTCTGGTACTGCGACTCCGCGAAGGCGGAGCGAGAGCTCGGGTTCCGCGCCCGCGATCCGGGCGAGACGCTGCTCGATACGGTCGACGACCTGATCGCACGCAAGGTCGTCTTTCCGAAGCGCGCCTGAGCGTTCAGCCGCCTCGTCCGGCGGAGGAATCGTCGGCGACGCAGCGGCCGTCGATGCAGATCTGACCGACGTCGCACGGGAACTCGCCGGAGCGGCAGTCGTCATCGGGGGGCACGCAGCCGTCGTTGTCGAGCCCCAGGAAGTGGCGCACCGACTGCGCTTCACAGGGGCAACGGTGGCCGCCGAGCTCCTCCACCACGCAGGCCACGAACGCGTCGTTCGGCTGATCCATGTAGAGCGCGCTGGCGCAGCCGTCGTCGCCGAGCTCGATCTCGACCCAACCGTTGGTCTCGCAACCGGTCGCTTGCTGGCACTCTTGCGCGAGGACCGGCACCCAGTACGAGAAGTCGCAAGGGAAGTCGTTCACGCCGCGGCAGTCCTCGTCTTCTTCGCGATCCCGGCACGCAAGAAAGGTCGGAGCGTCGAGCCCGGCGTCCTCGAGCTCCGGGAGCCCTCCTTCCGGCAACGGCACGTCCGGAGGAGGGATCGTCCCCGCGTCGGGCTCGTCGCGAATGTCGGCCTTGCGCGAGCAACCGGGCGCGACGCCGGCGAGGAGCGCGAGGAGGATCAGCGAATGACGCTCGACTCTTCGTCGGTCAGCGTTCGGAACCATACGACTTTCCACGGATGCTCGGCGATGTAGTCTCGCGACGAAACCACGAGTGACTGGCGGACCTGGAGCTCTGGATCCTGAGCCAGCGCTTTTGCCTCGCCGAAATCTTCTGCCACGGGGGCATAGGCGGTGAAGAAGAGCACTTCTTGGCGGTTCTCGAGCTCGATGGCGGTCAGGGTGCGCCAGATCTGGTAACCGCTGTCGTCGAGGCCGACGGCAACGAACGCCCCGGGAGTCTCTAGCGTGGGCTCCGGCTGCTCCGCCGCGTCCGCCGAGCATCCGGGCAAGGAGGCGGCGAGAGCCGCAAAGAGCGCGTACGTCACGAGCGAGCGCACGGGGCGAACTATAGGCGCTTTGTCGTGCGCTGTCTCGGTGGCAGCATGCGGCGGCCGATGCCCCGCCGACTTACGAGCGTCTCTGTGCTCCTCGGCGGGCTGGTCTTTACGCTCGCTGCCGGTGCGGAGCCGGTGGTGTCCGCGCAGGCGCCCGCGTTCACGATCGCAGGAGACGAGAGCCTGCTCGTCGAGTCTGCCGGGGCGCGGGGTGACGGCGTCATTCGCGCGAAGATCATCGCCGAGTATGCGCGCGAGCCGCTGGTGCTCTCGAGCGACGCGCAAGAGCGCTATCGGGTCGTCCTCGAGCAGTGGTGGCTGCATCCCTCGATTTCGCTCGCGCTCGATCATCGCTTCTTCATCGGGATCGAGCTCCCGGTGCTGCTTTCGGAGAGCGGCGACGACCCACCCTCCGATTTCGAACCCCTACCCGAAGCAGGAGGAGCGGCGCTCGGCGATCCTCGTCTGATCGCTCGGGCGCGCGTGCTCGGAAAGCCGGAAGCGCTCCACGCAGGGCTCGGGGCAGAGCTCTTCGTCCCGCTCGGCGGTGGGGCTTACGCAGGCGACGGGAGCTTCCGCGTGCGTCCCTTCGTCGCGCTCGGCGCGAGAGCGCCCCGCTTCTTTTTCGCTGTCGACGCCGGTTACCTCTTTCGAGAAGGGCGAACCCTGCCCGGCCTCTTGCCCACGCGCGTGGGCTCGGCGCTGACCGCGGGTGTTGCGACCGGCGTCGCGGTGGATCGTGCGGGCCATCTTCTGCTCGGCCCCGAGGTTGCCGGGAGCTTCACGGTGGGAGAAGGCGCCGAGCTCTTCGACCCACGGAGCACGCTGGTCACGCTCTTGGCGCACGCGCGGTACCGACTTGCGGGAGGACCGTTCGAGCTCGGGGCCGCGTTTGGCCCGAGCCTGGGGCAGGCGCCGGGTGCGAGCGACTATCGCGCCCTCCTGAGCGTCGGGTTCTCTCCGGAAGCGCCGCCTCCTCCCGAGGACGCTGACCGGGATCGTGTCCCCGACGAGCGGGACATGTGCCCGAGCCTCCCGGGGGTCCCCTCCGAGGATCCGCTCATGGATGGCTGCCCCGAGGTGCCCACCGAGACCGACGGGGACGGGATCCCGGACATCTACGACGCCTGCCCGCAGACGCCGGGCGAAGCCACTGGCTCGAAGAAGACGCACGGCTGCCCGCGCGCCCCCGACACGGATCGCGACGGCATCGCCGACCCGGAGGACGCGTGCCTCGACTTGCCCGGGGTGCCGCACAGTGACTCCAAGCTGAACGGGTGCCCCAAGCCCGCGCCGAAGGCGGAGCTCGTCGAGCGGACCATCCGGATCTCGCAAGAGGTGCAGTTCGAAACCGGCACTGCTGTCCTGCGCCGGGAGAGCGACTCGATTCTCGGCGAAGTCGCGGCGGTGCTTTCGGCCGATCCGACGCTCGAGCTCGTGGAGGTCGCCGGTCACACCGACGACACCGGCACCCCGGAGCTGAACCAACGGCTCTCGCTCGCGCGCGCTCGGGCGGTGGTCGACTGGCTCGTCGCGCATGGCGTCGAAGCATCGAGGCTCGACGCGAAGGGTTACGGTCAGACACGCCCCGTCGCCGACAATAGCCGCAGCGAGGGTCGAGCCCGCAATCGACGGGTCGAGTTCAGGGTGGTGAGGTTGGCAGGCGAGGGGGCAAAGCCGTGAAGCTCCGCTTCGCCGCGCTCTTTTGGCTTGGCCTCGGGCTCGGGCAAGCGCGAGCCGAAGGGCTCGGCCCTTCGATCTTGCATGTCCCATCGAGCGAGCAGCGAGTCGACCAGGGGATCCTCACGCCCGTGCCGATCTCGCTCGAGGTTCCGCCGGACCTTCCGGTGCGTCGAGCTCTCGTGCATTACAAGGTCCACGGCGCGCCGGAGTGGCGAACTCTCGAGCTCCTGCGCGACGGGGCGCGCTACACGGGCGCGATCCCGTGCCTCGAAGTGAGCACCATCACCGGTGACTTGCTCTATTACATTCGCCTGCACGACGCCGAAGGCGCCGTCATCGCTCAGAGCGGGACGCGGAACGCGCCCTATCGCGTCGTCGTCCATCACGAGAGTGAACGTCCCGATCTCGTAGGGGAGCGCGCGCGCTGCCCCGATCCGGCGGATTGTCCTCCCGGGTTGCCTGGTTGCCCGAGCGCCGAAGTCGAGCGCATTCCTTGCCGTACGGACGCCGACTGCGAGGGAGCGGAGAGCTGCGGCTGGGACGGCTTCTGCGGCCAAGACCCGCGACGCAGGAATTGGCTGAGCGTCGAGCTCGAGCAGGGCTTGGGCGTCGTGCCCACGACCGGCGCCTGCTCCGTCGAGAGTCAGGAGAACGAAGGCTACGCCTGCTTCCGCGAGACTGACGGGGCCGCCTACGTCGGCAATCCCGTCTACACGAACGAGCCGCTCCGCGCGGGGCTCGCCCCGACGCGCGTACTCATCGGATACGAGCGCGTGCTCTTCTACGACACGAGCGTCGGAGTACGCGTCGGCTACGCGTTCCTCGGTTCGGGTCGCACTCCGCGCGGTGGAGCCGGGTTCGTGCCATTTTCGGCCGAGGTTCACGCCAAGCACTGGTTCGGCGGTGACCCCTTCGCCCGCCCGGCGCCTCGATTCTACGGCCTGCTCGGCGCAGGGTTCGCGCAGTTCGACGTGCACGTGAAGGCCCACGTGCGCGAGGATCCGACGCGAGCGAACGTGCAGGGGGGCAACGATCTCGAGCAAACGCTCGACGTGTGGAAGCGCGCGGGCGACGGCTTCGTCGTGCTCGGCTTCGGGGCGGCGGTGCCCGTCAGTGAGGCTTTCTCTCCGTTCGCCGAGCTCCGCGGCTACCAGGTCTTCCCCTTCGGCGCGACCATCGTCTCCGGGGCGCTCGGCGTCAGCGTGGGCTTCTGAGCTCAGGCTCCTTCGCGGGGCACGCCGTCGAAGAAGTCGACCTGACCGGTCTCGAGGTTGTACTCCGCGCCGACGACCAAGAGCTCACCTCGGCCGATCAACCCTTCGAGGATCGGTGAGCCGTGGCGCAAGTGGTTGGCGGAGGCGAGCACGTTGGCTCGCACCGCCTCGCGCTTGAGGGCGCGCGGGTCGTGAGCGAGCTCGGTGTGCATCAAGGGCTCGATCGCGGGCCGGATGCGGTCGACGATCGACATCAAGTTGCGCGATTCCGGGCCGCGGTCGTTGGCGCCCTTCATCGCCTCGATGGTGGCGTCGATCGCGCCACACGCCGAGTGCCCGAGCACGACCACGAGCGGCGTCCCGAAGCGCTGAGCCGCGAACTCGACGCTGCCGATTTGTGACGGAGCGACGATGTTGCCGGCGACGCGGATGACGAACAAGTCGCCGAGTCCCTGGTCGAAAACGATCTCCGCGGGGACTCGTGAGTCAGAACAACCCATCACGATGGCGTAGGGCTCCTGCGCCCTCGCGAGCTCCGTCCGGCGGCTGTGGCTCGTCATCGCCTCGAGGCTGCGCACGTCCGCGGCGTAGCGAAGGTTTCCGTCTTGGAGCTTCTTGAGCGCCTCTCGAGCGCGCAGGCGATGGGTCGGCATGGCGGCCCTCTTACGCGAGTCCGAGCGCCGTGTGAATGCTCCAGTGACGACGACTGTTACCAAAGGACACAATGCGTCTGTCTCAGCTGGAACGGACGCCCGTAAACCGCCCGCACCACGTGGCTATTCCCGCGTGTTTCGAGCCGATCGCCGGGCTTTACAGCCACAAAGTCGGTGCTTATTACTTACGCGTTCGTTCCGCCTTCAAGGAGTCAACGTTCCCTCGTGTTCAAGCGAATCACCCTGTTTCTGCTGACCAACTTTGCCATCCTGCTCGTGCTCCAGGTCGTGCTGCGAGTGCTCGAGCACTTCGGCGTGTTCGGGACGGAAGGGCTGCTCCGCTCGCACGGCCCATTGATGGTGATGGCCCTGCTCTTGGGCTTCGGCGGGTCGTTCATCTCGCTCTTCATGTCCAAGGCCATCGCCAAGTGGACTACCGGGGCGCAGGTGATCGAACAGCCGCGCAACGAGGCCGAAGCGTGGCTCGTCGAAACCGTTCGCCAGCACGCCACGCGCGCGGGCATCGGCATGCCGGAGGTCGCCATCTACGACGCGCCGGACATGAACGCCTTCGCCACCGGCCCGTCGAAGAACAACTCGCTCGTGGCGGTGAGCACGGGGCTCCTCCAAGGCATGCGGCGTGACGAGGTGAGCGCGGTGCTCGGCCACGAGGTGGCTCACGTCGCGAACGGGGACATGGTCACGCTGACCTTGATCCAGGGCGTGCTCAACACGTTCGTGATCTTCTTCTCGCGCATCATCGGCGGCATGATCGACAAGGTGCTTTCGCGCGGTGAAGAGGAAGACCGCGGTCCCGGTATCGGCTACTGGGTGGCGTCCTTCGCCGCCGAGATCGTGCTCGGCATCCTGGCCACGCTGATCGTCGCCTGGTTCAGCCGTCGTCGTGAGTTCCGCGCGGACCGTGGCGGCGCCGATCTCGCCGGCACTCCGGCGATGGTCAACGCGTTGCGTCGCCTCGGAGCGGGCGAGCCGTCGCACCTGCCGCAGTCGATGCAGGCTTTTGGTATCAGCGGTGGTGGCGGTGGCCTAATGGCGCTCTTCCGCTCGCATCCGCCCATCGAGGAGCGGGTGCGTGCTCTTCAGGACGCCGGCGCCGCGCGTACCGCCACGGTCTGAGCCGCGCTGATCGAAAAAAGGGACGGTCCTACGAGCGACCGTCCCTTTATTGCGCGCTGCGAAAGGCAGGCTCAGCGCTTGGGACGCACCGTGCCGCCCGGCTGCTCCGAAGGGGCGCCGGGCTTCAGGCGATCACGCAAGAGGTCACCCAGGCTTCCGAGCCCGCTGCCGCCGCCCTGCGGCTTCGCGCCGCCCGCCGAGTAAGCCTGGTAGTTCTTGCGCTCTTCCACCCGGGACACCTGAGTGGCCGAGAAGCGGAGCTTGCCGCCCGCGGTGCTGGTGATGACGACCGTAATCTCTTTGCCCTGCGGGTACGCGCGGCGGTGGTCGGCGCCCGGCGGCAGCCCGAGCTCGCGGAGCGGGAGGAAGCCCTCGCCGCGCGCGGTGTTCACGATCAGGCCGCCCTGGTTGGCGGCCGAGACGGTGCCCTTCAGGACCTCGTCGGGCACGTTCGCGGGGGGCGCCTCCGGCGAGAGGGCCCGCAGCGACAGGCGCACGCGCAAACCCTTGGGGTGATCTTCCACGCTCAGCACGCGCGCCGTCACGGTCTCGCCGATCTTGAGCACGTCTTCGGCGCGTTCCACGCGGTGACCCGCGAGCTCGGAGAGGTGAACGAATCCTTCTACGCCGCCGAGGTCGACGACCGCGCCGTGCTTGCCGAACGACTGCACGGTGCCGGTGACGTCCGCGCCGACGACGAGCGTCTCGCGCAAGTTCGCGGTCGCCTCCCGACGCCGCTCCTCGAGCAGGGCGCGGCGCGACACGACGACGCTGCGTCCGCCCTCGCGAATTTCGATCACTCGGAACTCGAGCGTTTGCCCGACGTAGACCTCGAGGTCCGCCGCGAAGCCGAGCTCCACCTGAGAGGCCGGGCAAAAGGCGTGAACGCCGCCCAGGCTCACCTCGAGGCCACCCTTCACCGCCTTCTTGATCTCGCCGGCGACGGCCGCGCCGCTCTCCTTCGCGAGCTCCAGAGACGAGACGTCGAGGTTGCCGCCGCGCCCGAGCGAGACGGTCAGCGTGGGCCCGTCGGGGCGCGGGTCGACCACGGTCGCGCGCAGGGTGTCGCCCACCTTGACCTTGAGCTCGCCCTTGTCGTCCATCAGCTCGGCGCGAGGAATTCGTCCGTCGCCCGGCGTGCCGAGCCCTACGAACACCGTGTCTCCGGCGACGGTCAAAACCTTCGCCTCGACGACCTCTCCCTGTCGTAGGCGGCGCGAACCGGCTCCACCTTTGGAGTTCGCGAACAGGGAAGCAAAGCTATCGTCAGCCATGGGCGCGGGAGCATGCCACCATTGTCGGGCAGCACAAGTGGAAGCCCGAGCGCGCTCCGCGGTCCTCGGCTTTCGCCCGAGTCTGCTAGGCTTTTCCCCGCTTGGCTCGTGCTCCAAAGAATGACCGGCGCGCCGCTGTCCTCTACGGCGGCGGGCTCTTCCTCGCCGTCCTCGGGGTGGCCGCGGTGGGGCGCTTCGCACCCGCGGGTGGTCCCGCCGAAGCCACGCCGTCGCCCGGACGGGGTGAGAAGGAACTGCCCGCGCTCGTGCTCGGACCGCGCGACCCGAACGAGCCAGCGGCGAGCGCCGAGTTCGAGGCGCGGGGACGTCGCAGCGGGTTCGAGCGATCGTTTTACGTGCTCGGGGTCGTGAAGAACACTTCTCCCTTCCCGATCGATCGCCCGGAGGTCAAGGTCAGGCTGCTCGACGCGGCGGGTCACGTCGTCGCGACGCGTCAAGGGTACGCGGAGCGCGATCGCCTCGAGCCGTCCGAGTCATGCCCGGCGAAGGTGCTGGTCAACGAACCGCCGGAGCACGCCTCCCTCGGCTACGAGGTCGTGGCCCACCGAGCTCTGTTCGATCCAGGCCGAGTGAGCGGGCTCGAAGTGACGCTCGAGGGGGAGCCACGCCAGAACTTCAATACCTGGGAAGTGACGGGCGTGGTGCGCAACCAGGGCAAGCAGCGAGCGCGGCTCGCCAAGGTGGAGCTCGTCGCGCTGAACGAGCAAGGTCAGATGCTCGGCGTCGAAACGGCGTTTCCCGAAGAGACCCTGATCGAGCCCGAAAAGGCATCGCGATTTCACGCAAGCCTCATGCTGGATGAAAGGCCTGACAGAATCGTGCCTGCCGCCTTCGCCCGACCAGCTCCCTGAGGGGAATTCTTCCACAGTTAGTCCCCCATCCTGTGGATTGCTCGGAAAACGAGCCGAAACGGGACGCTGGCGAGCGAGTGAGCGCCGAGCTCAGTTTTCCGTGCCGTAGGTCGGGGCGGGGCGCTTCTTCGCGCTCTCGATCGCTTCCGTCACGTTCACGGAGCCGCGCAGGCAGCTCCAACAATCACCGAGCCCGAGCAGCCCACAGCCGCGCGTGTTGCGGAGCTGCTCGAGGTACGGCACCGCGCGCACGTCGCCGCTCTCGCCGGCAGCTTTGACCGATTTCTTCGCGGTCGCGCAGTCCTGCTTCTTCAGCGCGCGCTGCAGGTCGAGCGCTATCTTGAGCTCGGGGCTCGCCTTGGCACGAATCGAGCCGTCTTCGACGAAGTCGCGAGCGCGCTTGTTCACGTCCTCGCTCGTCTTGTCACCCTTGGTGCTCGCCCAGACGTCGTACACGATGTCGACGCCCGGCGCCCAGAGGTGGAGCGCCGCGAGCTCGAGCGCGTCCCGGTGAGCATCCGGCAGCTGCGCTGCCTTGCGGACGTCGGCGAGAACGATCGGATCTTTGGCGAGGGAGGGCCGCCTGGTGACGCCGTCGCGGTACTTCGCGACACAGGCCGCGAGCTGTCCGATCTGGCAGTAGCCGTGACCTATCGCGCGCCACTCTTCGGCGCTGCGCTCCTGCTTCGGCTTCGTCTCGAGTTGGGCGAGAGCCATCTGGTCGCCCTGCTCGGCGAGCGCACGCAGCTTCTGCTGCTTGGCTTCCTCGTCGGAGACCGGTGCTGGTGTAGAAGCCGAGGGCGCGGCGAGGCCGGCTCGGGCGCTCGAACCGCCGGCGACCGCGCAGGTCCCGACTGCGCCGGTGACCACCAACCCGAGCGCGCCCGCGAGCATGCCCCAGGCCGGGATCAATCGCCGCCCGACCGCGACCGGTCGCAACAACCACGCGGGCACCTCGAGCTTCTTGCTCGAAGACGTGCTCGCCGGCGCCGCCTTCGCGCTCACGATCGGCGCGTCGTCGAGCGTCGGCGCGGGTGTCTTCGCGTTGACGGAAACGGCTGCGGCCGAGGAGACGGGATCCGCGTCGGAGAGCACGTGGCTCGGCCGCGAGTAGGCGAGGTTCATCGGCGGCGGGGGTTGGCTCGGACCGATGATGGAGTCGATCTGGCCGATGAGCTCGAGCGCGTGGGCGACGCGCTCCTCCGGGAGCTTGCGGAGGAGCCGCATGGTAAGCGTGCGGATCGGCTCCGGGATGGTCTCCGGGAGCGGCTTCGGCGGCTCGGTGATCGTGCGCGTCAGGACGACGATCAGATCGTCGTTCTTGAAGGGCGTGGCGCCCGTCAACATCTCGTACAGCATCACGCCGAGCGTGTAGAGGTCGGAGCGCCCGTCCACCGGGTTGCCGCGCGCTTGTTCGGGCGACATGTACTCGGGTGTCCCGAACACCGTGCCGAGCTGCGTGAGCTGCTGCGTCTTGCCCGTGTTGTCCTGCATGCGGACCTTCGCGATGCCGAAATCGAGCACCTTCACGAAGTCCGGGTAGTTTTCGCGATCCACCAACATCACGTTGTCGGGCTTGAGATCGCGGTGGATGATGTTCTGGGCATGCGCCGCTGCGAGCGCGTCGGCCACCTGCCGGGTGATGTGGAGGGCGCGCTCGGGGGCGATCGGTCCCGCGTCGATCAGCTTCGCGAGGCTCTGCCCCTCCACGTACTCGAGGACGAGGTAGAAGGCGCCGTCCTCCAAGCGTCCGAAATCACTGGCCTGAACGACGTTGGGGTGCTCGATGCGGCCGGCCGCGACCGCCTCGCGCTCGAAGCGGGCGACGACCTCCGGAACGGCGGTCATTTCGCGGTGCAGGACCTTTACCGCGACCGCCTTGCGCATGTGGATGTGCTCGGCGCGATAGACCGAACCCATCCCGCCGGAACCGAGCAGACGCTCGACGCGATAGCGCCCCGCGAGCACTTGACCGATGAGCTCGGTACCGCGCTCGCTCGAGGTTGCTTCTGAGTTCGGGGTCTCTTCGGTCACGAGGGAGCGGCTATTTTGCTAGGCCGTTGCCGGCTCGTCGAGAAAGAGATCTGGCAATCGTCACAAATTACGATTTGGCACGAAGCAGGCGCGGCGGCCCGTCGGCCGCACCAGCGCGGATCCCGCGATGAAGCACGATGCCGCGACCGGCCTCGCGTCCCTCGAAGTGGGCTGCATTTCGGCGCTTTTGCGTGCTCCGAGACCAGCGGATGTGGCGGTGACGCCCTCGGAAGAACTCGTGGAGCTCCCCGTCACCCACCCAGACCAGGCCCTCGTTTTCATTTTTGCGGCGCTCGAAAATCAACTTTTCGCGGAAGCCGAACATCACGCCGGAGAGGAAGGCGAGGTGGTGCTTGCCCGTCATCGTGCTCGGGCGCTTCCTGTACTCGCGCCAGAGCCGCTCGGCGGTCTGAGTGAGAAAGTCGTGCACGTACTCGGCAAGCTCGAGGTTTTCGCGCGTGCCGCACACCTCGAGCACGCTCCCGCGCTTGCCTTCGAGCGGCCTGTACACCGGCACCCAGATGACCTCCACGAAGAAGAAGTCGTTCAGGATGGTCGCGAGGATGCGCTGGCTCTCGTTGATGCGCCCGCTCGGCACGCCGAGGTGACGGAAGCCGTAGGCGTGCGCGCCACCCTTCAAGACGTTCTCGATGTTGTACTTGAGCATCAGCCGCTGCGCCGCGCTCATCGCGGCCTGCGCCTCGTGCTCGTTCTGGCTCTCCGCGAGCGCGAGCAGCTTCTGGATGCGCTCCAACACCTGCTCGCGGTGAGGCGCCTCGCCCGCTTCGGGGACCCCGGCGGCGCGGCCGTCGATCCCGCGCTCTTCGCAGACCTTGCGGTAGACGGGGCCGTGCGAGCTCTCGTCGAGGACGCCGAGCACCTCGCTCACGAACTGGTGCGCCATCTCGTGCTTGAGCACCTCGACGAGCGTGCCCCAACCGTGCTCCGTGAGGAGCTTCGGGGAGAGCTCGATCACGCGATCCGCGCCGTTCCAGCGCCCGAGGCGGCTCTCCACGTCCACGAGCTCGAACGCGGGGGGCTTGAGCTGCCAGCGAAACAGCGTGCCGTTCAGGTCGTCGTAGCTGCGCCGCACGGCTCGCAAGGCGAGGCGCTGGAGCTCGACGCCGAGCTCGTGGTGCTCGGCTTTCTTCAAGGCGCCTCCACCGAGAGCTCCGGCGCATGCTCGACCGGGAAGCTTACGCTGTTCGCGATGAAGCAGAAGCGCCGCGCGTCCGCGTGGAGCTTCTCTGCTCGAACGAGATCGGCTCCGAGCGCGAACACCACGCGCGGCCTCAGCGTCACCTTGGTGAAGCGGACGGCGCCGTCACGCTTCGCGAGCTCTCCGAGCGGGTGATCTTCGTAGCTTTTCACCTCGAGCCGGCATTTCGCGCACAGCGAAAGGTACGCGAGCGCGTGACAGCTCGCGAGTGAGAGCACCAGCAGATCCTCCGGGTTGTGACGGCTCGCGTCCCCGCGGTACTCCGGCGCGGCGCTCAGCGACAGGCTCGGCTTGCCCGAGACATCAGCGCGAAACTCCCGCGAATGAGTGCCGTCCGTCCGACCTGACGCGTGATCGCGGGCGGGGGAACCTGCCGCAGGAGCTCCCGTCCAGGTGAGCCTCGCTTCGAAGTAATGAACGCCCGGGGGAGGAGTCACGAGCGGAGCCTACCGCGTGCGCGGCCAGAGTCGATCTTCAGAGCTCCCGTGACCGGACTTGGAGTAGAAATCGAAAGAAATGAGCCTACACGACGACGCCCTCCGTTATCACTCGCAGGGCCGACCGGGAAAGGTCGAGGTAGTCTGGACGAAGCCGGTGGCGTCCCAGCTCGACTTGTCGCTCGCCTACACACCCGGCGTCGCGGCGCCGTGCCGAGAGATCGCGGCTGATCCGGACAAGGTCGGGATCTACACCGCTCGCCAGAACCTCGTCGCGGTCGTCACGAACGGCACGGCCGTGCTCGGGCTCGGAAATATCGGGCCTCACGCGGCCAAGCCGGTGATGGAAGGCAAGGCGGTCCTCTTCAAGCGCTTCGCCGACATCGACGTGTTCGATCTGGAAGTCGCCGAGACGGATCCCGAGCGCTTCGTCCAGATCGTGAAGGCGCTCGAGCCGTCGTTCGGCGGGATCAACCTCGAGGACATTCGGGCGCCGGACTGCTTCGTGATCGAGCGCGCGCTGCGCGCGGCGATGTCGATCCCGGTCTTTCACGACGACCAGCACGGCACGGCCATCATCTCCGCGGCCGCCCTCCGCAACGCCGCCGAGCTCCAGGACAAGCCGCTCGACACGCTGCTGGTCACGTGCCTCGGGGCCGGCGCAGCCGCCGTGAGCTGCATGGAGATGTGGGTACGCCTCGGGGTCCGGCGTGAGAACATCACGATGGTGGACGTCGACGGCGTGCTCTACGAGGGGCGGAAGGGCGTCGACGAATTTCGCGCCCTCTTTGCCCGACCGAAGAGCGATCCGCGGCGCACGCTCGCCGACGCGATGGAGAGCGCGGACGTGATGATCGGCCTGTCCGCGGGCAACCTGGTCAGTCCGGCCATGTTGAAGACCATGGCGCCGCGGCCCATCGTGTTCGCGCTCGCCAACCCCGATCCGGAGATCGGCTACCGCGAGGCGATCGAGGCGCGGCCGGACGCGCTGGTGGCCACCGGCCGCAGCGATTTTCCGAACCAGGTCAACAACGTGCTCGGCTTTCCGTACATCTTCCGCGGCGCGCTGGACGTCCAGGCGCGCGCCATTACGGAGGAGATGAAAGTCGCCGCCGCCGAAGCCATCGCCGCGCTCGCCCGCCAGGACGTCCCCGACGACGTGCTGCGCGCTTACGGCCTCTCGCGGATGCGCTTCGGTCGGGACTACATCATCCCGAAGCCGTTCGACACGCGCGTGCTCTACTGGGTCGCGCCCGCGGTGGCCGAGGCGGCGATTTCGAGCGGTGTCGCGCGGGTCGACATCGACACCGAGCGCTACCGCGACCGCCTGTACGGCACCATCTCCGCCACCCGGCGGGTGCTCTGGCACATCACCGAGGCCGCGAAGAGCGATCCGAGGCGCATCGTCTTCCCGGAGGGTGACGACGACAACATCCTCCGCGCCGCGTATCGCGTGAAGGAGGCCGGCATCGCTCGCCCGATCCTGATCGGCACCGCGACGCGGCTGCGCCAGCTCGCCGATCGTCTCGGCATCGATCTCGACGGCATCACGGTGGTCGAGCCGCGCGACTACGCCC